>NZ_JAYGIG010000139.1:0-32700 GCF_034932105.1 Leptothoe sp. PORK10 BA2
AACTGATGACGCTCATCGGGGGTTAGGCGGACAATATTCTTTTTCTGCATAGGATTCCGGTACGCTGCATAAAGCTTACCGCAACACTCTCAACAATCCTAATTTTTAGTCTTGACGGTGCACTAGGATAAGGTGTCGGTAGGTTCTGAAAAGGTCGTAGTATTCACCCTGGTTGATCGCTTGGACAAGACTGGTCCGGACGAGCAACTTTTTTAATGTAGCAGTTGCTGCCTGAGGGCTATGCCAGATCGGGGACATGGGCTTATGCGTCCATTCGCTGGACCAAAATCTTGATTTTAAGGTATGGCTAATCAAGATCAAGATTTCGGTTTTGCGATGCTTATACTTGCCGATTTCTGCTGAAGTTCTAGAATCGAGAGTTAAACGGGTCGTTGTTGGGCAGACATTAGTAGTCTGGATGACACGTAGTTGATCCAAGGCAAACCATCATGCATTTTTGTTCTACGGGTAGATCCACTCAGCAAAGTTTATTTGCCAACCTGGTCAACGATTTTGTTTCTGTAGATTGGCAGGTGTGTAATACACCCTAAGCATTCGCCTTTTCTTTGTTAAAAACCATGGAAGCCGTCACTGTTCCAAAGGTGCGATCGCAAATCTCAAAAAAAACAGGCAGCCGCCCCGCCGCATCCCTGACTAACTCTCCTGTACTCGGGTCAATCGCTTCAAAACCGGGTAAAACACCCCCCAGCCACACAATGAAAACTACCCATACATTGAGCAACAACCCGACCCACACCACCTGATTTGCCTGCTTACGGCCATACAGCTCAGAAATTAAGTCAGTACATAGAAACGTTAGGGGATAGGGTAATACCCCCACCGCCACCGTCACTGCAAAATCATTCCAGGCAAGAATATTGACAAACCGACTAATACCGAGAATATTCAACATTCCCAGGGTGCCAAGAAACAGACTAGAGAGCACCAAAAATACTAAATCACGACGAGCCTGAATATGATCCGGCACCGTTTTGGGAATATCCTCAGAGATCGAATCGTTTACGCTGGTTTGCATACTCTAATCTGTACCACCCCAGGTCCAACGGGGATTTCCCTCACGCATCCCTTGATACAGAATCACGGAGGTAAACCCATTGGCATCGGCCACACCGGTCATATCCAAAATAGCCTTGACCTGACCATTGCTAATCTGTACCCGAATATAGGAATGATCCTGAAAATCCTCCCCATCCCAGCTCACGATGCTGGCGGTTGCCTCACAATTGGCATATTGAGGCTTCAGCGTGCCCACCCAGGTAACCGAAAAATCATCCACCTGGGAAACTCTGATATTCGTGGAAATTTCCCTGAGTTGGATCATCCCGTCCGTGGTAGACCCACCTTCGGTGTAGGGCCGGAGTGTTTCGTAGGCCACCACAGTTTCAGGACAGGTGCCTTCTTGGGAATCGAGGCTGGGAAATACGGTTAGGTCAGCTTTTGTTGCCCATGCTGCTGCCGCCAGATTACTCATCAGGCTCAAGGGTAAGGCCAATATTAATGCTTGGGGCAAGGCCCACGATAATACTTTACTTAAATCCATCAGGACCTCTTCATAATTCAGAAACTATCCCTTTATGTAACTCAAATTGTGCACCAACTTCAATAAGCTAATTTTTTTCTCAATAAGTCAGATTTCTGATAGCTGAAATGCTTATTCCACGGTTGAGCTTTAGCGAATTATTTAGTTCATATGAACTAGTGCAAGATCTTAGATAACTGAAAAGAGACTTGAGAGACTCCCATCTTCCGACCCTGTATAACCAATAGTGTTGTGAGCACTGGAAGAGGGTATAAGTCGTCTTCCGTATCCCTCAGATTTAAGCGATGACGAGTGGGACTTGATTAAGCCATTAATTCCTGTCCATCAAGGTGTCGGTCATCCTCAAGAAGTCAACTTACGAGAGATCGTGAATGCCATTTTTATTGGGTCGATACCGGGATCAAATGGCGTGCGATGCCCCATGATCTGCCCAACTGGTCAACTGTCTACGATTATTATCGTCGTTGGGTAAAGCTGAGCTTAGCAGGTGGCATACCACTGGATATCCAAACTTCTAGCTGGGTTTGTTGGGCTGCAAGATTAGCTGCTATTGGTTCTCGGTTGTAGTCACCACCGAGAACTAAAATAGCCTGAGGATTTGAAAAATTATGTCGGCTAATAGATAATCTATTACGTATTACTACATTAGTAACTATGAAAGCTGCCGAAAATGTAACGAATAAGTAAAAGCTTAGCTTTTTCAAAGAACAATTAGAACTGTAAACAACCGAGTACAGAATTGTATAGATCTTGCCACCTTGGACACAAATTCAAAAGCGTGTGTACTAAAAAACAACGGATTTTATATAACATTCTGTCAAGCTCTTTCAAACTTGACAGAATAGCTTTATCTGAGAAAAGTTGAGAAAACCTAACCAGCTAATTTTTTCGGCTCTATTAGATACACTTTTCGAAAAGTTTTATCTAAATAACAGAGTTAGCAAAAAGTTAGGTTTACTTTTTAGCTATAGATTCTGTTGCTTGGTTTTTATTCTCCTTCAAGGATTCAACAGGGTAGGCTAGAGTATTAAAAGCACATTTTTCTGATTCAAATCTCGATATTTTTGGTAAACTGGCATCAAAAATCTGATATTGGAACGAATGGAATATATCTGTGATTTCTGTTCTGTATTCTGGCCCAGTTTCACAGTAAATTATTGGTCGAGACTCAGACAATATTTTATCAGCACCCCTAAGAACACTAACTTCTGCTCCTTCAACATCAATTTTGATGAAATCAGGTTTTGCAGAAATTTTTAGCAAATCATCTAAACTAAACGTAGGAACAAGATTTTTCTCACGATGTCCACCCATTTGAGAGCGTCCACCAGCTTTGGCTAAAACATTTGACGCTCGACCACGTGCAGCAACCAAAAAGGTTTCAATACCACATTTATCAGCAACAGCTGCTGGTAATACATCAATCGATAGATTACGATTGGCCTGTAGTCTAGTTGATTTTTGAATTAAGTTGGCCAGCCATATATCTGGTTCCACAGCTAGGGCATGCCCTTTAGTACCGACAAGACTAGCGGCTGCGAAAGTAAAGACACCCACATTAGCTCCGATGTCCCAAACGATATCGCCTGGAGCCAAATGTTCTAAAGCCACATTGAGAAGCTCTTTATCAAAGGCCCCAGCTCCAGGTTTGAGATACTTCAGTTGGGCATCAGGACTGACAAATAGGGGGGTACTTAAAAAGTCTGAAGGTAATCTTCGAACAAACGACTTTTCACGGCTTAATTGTTCAACTAGCTTACGTAACACAATAGCTCCTATTCCTATAAATGAAATTTACACTATGGAAAGCTTAGATAGACACATGAAATTTAGAGTTTACGGGCATTCTTTTTCAATCAGACGTAATGAGAGTAATGTTTCTGCAAACATGCGTTGAAATGCGTAGTACCAACCACGCCAGCCATCTAAAACACCGCCTTTGAGAACGAGACAATAAAGCAAGATAACAAAGGGAGCCACAACTTTCCGTTTACGAATACGATCGCCCATGCTGAGTTCATTGTCTGGAGTCTCTCGTAGCTTTTTGACTTCAATCAGCATGTATCGATCTTGTGCCCATAACCAGCGGCTCAGGGCTTTACGATCGTCGTGGTAGATATAGTTCTTTAAGTGGCCAGATTCACCTTTAACCTTTAGCAGTTGAGTATGACCATCGTTAATATACGAGCTGCGACCTTTGCGGGAGAGGATTTGTCGTGGTGGTAGGATTGTGCCGCGTAGGGGTTTGCCAAATACGCAGTATTTGAACCTGGCGAAGTAGCCGTCAATGTGGTCTTCTAGGGTGAGCTGTGCAAGTTCGGAGATTAGCTCATCAGGCAGGATGTAGTCTGAATCTAGGGAAAGAATCCAATCGGTTTGGACTTGGTCTAAACCATAGTTCCACTGGGGAGCATAGCTATCAAACTTGCGTTTGAATACGTCTACTTTTGGATATTTTTCAAGGATATCTAGAGTTTCATCGGTACTGTAGCTGTCAATAACAACAATACGATCAGCCCAATTTAGTTTTTGTAATGTACGCTCGATATTAGGTTCTTCGTTGTAAGTAAGAATAACTGGCGTAATGTAGCTAAGCATAATCAAAGGTAGATTTATTGGTTAAAATATTCTGATAAATTACGTTTAGTTCCTTGGCTATTCTAGTCCAACTGTAATGGGCACTTACAAACTCAGATGCCCTTCTACTTAAGCTATTTTTTGCCTCTGCGGGAGACTCTAAGTAAGTACATAGAGCTTTAGCAATATCAGCATTATTTTGAGGGACAACATACCCTAACTGGTGCTCTTTAACTTCGTGAGCTAGAGCCACGCCAGGGGTGACTAATGCGGGTGTACCGGCTGCAAGAGCTTCTAAAACAGCAACTCCAAAATTTTCGGAGTACGATGTCAACGCAAATATATCTGAGCCTTGTAACAGTAGCTCTTTTAGCCTGCCTTCAATGAAACCAGGCATAATTATTCTGTCTTGCAATCCATTAGTATGAATTAATTCACGAACCTTTTCCTCATAGGCAGGATCTCCATTACCTGCAAGTATAAAGGTAAACCGTTTGTCAGCAATAGATTTGAGGGCTGGAATCAGATAATCGAGCCCTTTTTTTGGGTGTATGCGTGAAAGGAACAAAATAACTGGCTCATCTGTGGGAAGTTGAAAATGTGCACGGAGCAAATTCCGAGCATCAAATATTTTTGAGGAAACGTTTAATCCATGGGGAAGAATAAAGCTAGAACTTTTCAGATCCAACTTATTAAACTCTTCTTGCTCTTGGCGAGATGTTAGATGTACCTGATTACAGCCGTTTAAGTTTTTTCTTTCAGCCAGGGCCAGATATATCTTCTTACGTTGGGCGCTCTGGGCCAGGGACCATTCACACAACTGTCCTAAGGGTCTAACAATATAAGGAACACTTTTCTGGCGGGCTATAGCCATTGCTATAGTTGATGGATATGAAAAAATAGCATGAACATGGACTAGATCGTAATTTTGAATATTTTCCCATAGCCACTTGGTAAGATTGAATGAAAACGCAAATTCTCGGACAGGCGCAATCTTTGGGGAAAACCTGGGGAAGAACCAGACATTAACACCGTTATAGAAAATTTTCTGATTTAGAGGAACGTCTAGTAAGTCCGGTCCATCATCATTGGTAGTGGCAATTTCAACTTCTGTATCATGGCTATCCTGCAGTGATGCCGCCATTTCAAAAATTGCTTTGCTAGGACCACCGCGAACAGGAGAAACGGATGGAATGACATGTAACACTCTTAAGGTCATTTTTCATTAACCTGACACTTAAAAGCAACTGGCTTTCTTGCGTCAGTGGTAGCGGTGACATCGACCGTCTGATTGCCACCCAGATCGTGGATAATTGCTTTAAATATTTCTGGCCACGTATGGGTTCCAAACTGGTTAGCTAAAGACAAGCTGTTTTCATAAGCTAACTGCAGCTGTGGCACATTTCTAGATGCGGCTGCAACTAAAGCTTGTGTCAAAGACTCAACTGAATTGGTTTTGAAAATGTAGCCGTTTTCTGTGGTGACTAAATCTAAACCTGCCCCTACTGAATCACTGACAATGATGCCACAACCCGAGCAAGCGCCCTCATGGACTACTAAACCCCAATGGTCTTCCAAGCTAGGTAGAATCAGAAAGCGACTATCGCGCATGGCTTCAGCTACTCGATGGGGCGTGCTAAAACCCTCACTTTGAATATTAGGGTCGTCGGTTGGCAATTCTAAGGGGCCACCACCAATGATGTGTAATTTCCATTCAGGAAAGCTTGTACGAAATTCCTCGAACGCATTAAGGAGAGTGGATATTCCCTTACGCTCAATTAGCTGACCCACAAAAATAAACTTTTTAGGCCTTTTTTCCAGTGATATTCCCGGTTTGAAGACCTCTGGACTGGAGCCATACATGCCTTGATAGATTTTGTCTCTTGGCATGCCATAGAATTCCATGAGGTTGATGCCAGCTTTCCCAGGGACCCAGGCGGCGTCAAACCGCTTGAGGTATTTCACGCGAAATCCTAGTAAACCTATCCATTGTCTAGGGGTGTTTTTCCAGCTGTTGTCGGAAAAACAGACAATTTTACCTCCTGCCTGTTTTACTTCGATACCGAGCTTTTTGAATGCGCTACTTAGCCAGCCAGACTGAAAGAAAATTTTAGGAACCTCTAATCCTAAACTGCTCCATGAGCAGTCGTCATCAGAATTAATCCAGTAAATAGGTTGGTCAATAATCTTCTCTACTTCTGAGACAAGATTAGGCGGCTTTGAAGCCACAATATGAACTGGTACATCAATCGCCTTGATACCGGCAGATATAAGATGGGCCGCATAGGGCGGCAGTCGATGCCAAGAAACCGCAATAGCAGGATAGGTTTTAGACATTAATTTACCACAACCATGAATAATTCTGAAGGTAGACTGCGTCGGAAATGATGGATTGTTGCCAAGACGTTCATCGAATTAACTTAAGACTAAAGAGCTTCCGTTGCTGATTGAATACATGATAGCTAAGGAGCCAGACAACTATCTACACACGATTTCAGACCAAGTCTTTTTAAGATTAATGAAAATCGATGTTCCCAAGTATGATCCCGGAGAACTTTCTCACGAGCTCGCTTAGCGATCTTTAAAATCTCCTGTTCGTGACGGAGGTAATAGTCAACTTTAGCTTTAAGTTCGGCTATTGATGACCACATCTCAATTTCATCACCCTCTCGATAATAAATATCTAATTCGGGATAACGTTGAGCCATGTAGAATGCTCCACAGGCAGGAATTTCAAAATCTCTTAGTCGCCCACTTACATATCCTTCCTTACTGCCAATAACCCCAAATCGCTGATTAATGCCGATAACAATTTTTGCTTGACTAATTGTTGCGACAAAATCATCATCACTCAGATATCCACCTACTTGCCCGCAATAGGGATTAAAATTTAGGCTAGAATTAACTTCTCTACGTTTGAAGATGCGATTCGTCCCTTCGGCTTTAAGTCGTGGCCATAAATAATAAACAAAGTCATTAATATATTTTTCAACTGGGTATTTCACAGTTATTCGGTCTTTGACCGGTATACTCTTATCCCAGCGCTGCCCATAAACGATTACATTGGGTGTAACATCTCCCACTGCGGACATTACACGTTCTCGCTCCAAAGAATAGCCTCCCACAAACATGACATCAAAAACTTTCTCAACTGGTTGTGGAAAATATTCTTGGCAATTGGCAGCCATTGGTAGATAAACCACTTCAGTCAGGGCTGCTAATTCTTTAAGATAATCTTTATAAGCGACCCCGATCAGGTCAAAATAGGAAGCTGAACGCAAACAACGATACCATTGAGTATCTGAATCCGGATGGTAGTTTACTAAAGGGATATTATGCTGCTTGATTTTTTTACATAAATCAGGTGTAAAAAAGTCGTCGTAGCCAATGCAGAAAATAAGGTCGACAGAATGATTCGCAATGATTTTATCAAGCCATTCTAAAAGTCTTTGACCCTCTGCTTGACGAATCGTGAGCCAGTCACCACGATGCCAGCCAGCCATTCCTGGATAGAAGAAATTAAAGACTTGATTAGCCATGTGCTCCCAAGTCTTTATTAAATGATTTTTCATCCAAAAATCATTGCAGAGAATTGTAACAACATTCATGGCTCTAAAGATGATAATGAAAATAGGTCAATCAAGGCAAATGTACAGTTAATCATGTCAGTCCTTTGATCTGGGTAAAAGCTTCTCAATATTTAATCTCTTGGACTTTACTCAAGCGCCTGAATTTGAGTTCCTATAAAAAGATAATAAATGCTGGTCACATAGAGAAACACCAACCAACAATCCTAAGCATATAAAGAACAAAGTTTCCGAGCTACGTATTAAAACATTAAGAATAATAATTATATTTAGAATAGGATAAATCGGCGATAAGACTGATTGTCCGTTGGTGTAGAGAAAATTAATACGACGAAAGAACAATAGCAAACCAACGATACCCACCATTCCAACAGAAAATATTATTTCAATGCCAATGTTTCTAGAAAAAGGCGAGCTGCTATAGCTGGAGAAATTTAATTTGAAGAAAATTAGACTAAGACTACTAAAACCACCGAAACCTAATCCATGGAATAAAACACTAGGATTATTAATAATATTGTATATAATTGCTCCATCTTCTGGATCTAAAGTTTTGTAGAAAGCATCAACACTTATGGAGGATTCTAATGCTCCTGTTCGTCGAAACAATGAATTGTCTAAGATGGCAGATACCGCCTCTGGTAATCTGTCACTATTGATTGATAAAAATAATAGAGGTGGCAATATAACCAATGATGAAACTAACAACGACTTTAAAGAAGAATTCAAAGGATTTATCATTCCTCGTTGCTTTTTAAGTCCAAACAATATTATTAAAACAAGTCCAGAAATAAATACAATAATTCCTCCACCTGAAAAGGTGGATAGTATCATTAGTGCAGTTAGCCAAATGGTTTTGGTCATGTAGACATCTAGCCACCTAGGTAGCCGAAACCCAAAGACATTCCGATAAGAAAGCCAGTAAAATTTTACTACAAAGAGAAAGTTCAGGAACAGCGCAAATACCTTTGGCTCAGAGGCTAGAGAGTTGACCCGAAGAAATCGCATACCAAATATTGTAACTGGCACTGATAAGTCTAAATACTGTATCTCACCATTTGCTTCGACAATTCGTTTAATCGGAAATAAATCAATACCGGATGCGGTAAAGACGATAGATTGAAGTAAACCTAAAACCTCTAATAAAGATAAGCCAGCAGCCAGAGACACCATAGCGAGATGAATCTTGCGTGGTTCCCTCAAAATCAAAGCAAGATAAATGGCTAGAGCTAAAAACTGCAAATATTTGACACCTCGCCTTAGAATAAAGCCGTTGGCCTCTTCCACACTAACAAAGCCTAAATCGCTAGTAAAAGCGGGCTGTAGCAGAGTCATGCAAAAAGCATAGACAACCACAAGAAATACTATCCCAAACCGCTTGAAAACAGAGCTAGAGAATGTTTCTCTAGAACTTCTTAGCAGCAGGATATAAACTAGCCTTGCCATACACAACAGAGACAAAACGCGTGCTGGGTCAATGCGTAAATCGCCGTATTTGATTGCTAAGTTGGTGAATGGTTGCAAGAATATCAACCCTGCACACAAACACATATCAAAATCAAACCAAGTTTTTGGAGAAGTAGATGGCATTTGTATATGTAAAATCTATTTACTCAGACTAAACATTTCGGCCTGTGGGCGTAATGTGACAAATAGTTGTTTGGCAAGGCGTCCAGTCAATAAATGGAATTTTCTAGGTAGTTTTCGATGGGGCATTAAATCATTTTCAATACGTAATTTATCAGTTTGATAAAGGGAAGACCATCGGCCAGAACCTGAGATCGACGCTTGATGCAAGCGAAAACAGGCTAATGGATCAGATAAACGGTATAGGGTGACAGGATGTGACAAGATGTGGGCAAAGTATTCACCATCCATACATGTCTTATTCTGCGTATTGAATATAGGAATACGCTCTATGAGGTGCCGACGCCAGAAGCAGGATTGCTGGGGGAAGGGGAAGCTGTACAGATGTCGCCAGAGTGATGTTTTGAGGCTTTTGACACGACGGATAATTTCACCTGATTCGTTCACCATATAGATATCGCCATAGACAAAGTCGACTTTCGGATTTGTTTCGAAAATGCTTTTTACTTTAGCTAAGGTACCGGGCAAGTAATAGTCATCTGAATTAAGGTAAGCAACGATATCGCCTTTGGCCCGATTCAGACCCTTATTAATGGCATCGCTTTGACCTTTATCCGATTCAGATATCCAACTGAGGGTAGGGTATTGACGCTCATAATTAGTTAGAACTTCTAAGGTATTATCAGTAGAGCCACCATCCATCACTAAATGCTCAATTTCACAGCTCGGCTGCTGTTCAAGAACAGAATCAAGGGTTTGTGCAATATATTGCCCTTGATTGTAAGACGGTGTAACAATTGAAAATTTCATAGCTGCTTTTGCACTGACGGAACTTTTTAGATAACGCGATACCTTCTGGATAATCAGCTTGACTAGAATGCTGGGGAAAGGAGACATAGTGAAAATTAATTTGTCCGCAAAAAGAGCGCATCAGATTGGATGATTTCCCCAGTTTCTGGGCTCTCTAGCTGGCCGATTGCCCCAACGTAGGTGAAGCCTCGGTCAGTCAACCAACGATATAGCCCATCAAATAGCATCTGACCTTTGTACATCTCTTTGAACGATGTCTCGACCATAATTAGTTTGGCTTGGCGTACAGTTTCTTCACCGCCAACTAGCACCCGATCCTCGTAGCCTTGGACATCGATTTTAATAAAGATTGGATCTTCTATCTGTAAAGTGGAGACAATATCATCAAGTCGTTCAACCTGCACTTCAATCGATTGAGTATTTTCGGTTTTTGGGAAGGTTTTAGTCTGAGTATCAGACATTTCTAAGAAGGAAGAAGCCGGAGAGAAGTCATTCACTTCAAAGACTAGCGAACTTTTGGCTTCGCCCAAGCCAATATTGAAGCAATTGAACGGTTGATGGCCAGGCAAACAAGCCTGTAGTGCTTGGTAGCAGTCAGGAATGGGCTCAAATGCATAAATTACCGCAGACGGCCACAGCGCATTGATCGTCATTGAGAATTGGCCTCGGTTGGCTCCGATATCCAAAACAGATTTGATACCAAGGTCATGTATCCAAGGCTTGTCAAGCTCACAGAATATACTCGGATATCCGCCTTTTTTACGTAGCTTCAGCAAACTTGGATTGTCAACGATTATTGCAAGACTTTGAAATTTTCGAGCCAGATTTGAAACAATAGACATAATTTAATTAGCTCTAGAAAATAGATATATGAATGCTCCAGCGACAAGCGGACAACGTAATACTTCTCCGCTATTTAATGCCGCTCAACACTGTTTTCCGGATGCTGTACTGCAAAGTAAGCTACAGAAAGTCAGACTTAAAAAGCTTGAAGCTAACTTCATTTACCTTAGACTTTAATTGCAATAAAGTTGTAGCTTAGGATTTGAGACAGATTACTGAAGTCGAGAGAGATTGGAGTTAGCTTACCGGGTCCTTCTAAAGCACTGACTTCAAACCCTTGATTGAACAACTGATAAATGATGTCTTTTGTAGAGTAACCAAATCCAGAGGAAGTTACATTAGTGGCTTCAAACATGATTATGATTGGCTCATGGCTATCTAAAAGGGATTCGGCACCATCGAAGACTAACTTTTCTGCACCTTCGACATCAACCTTGATGAAATTGATATGATCAATCTTCTGTTCAGCAACAAATTCATCTAATGTAACTACAGGGACGGTCGTCCATGACTGAATTTTCTGTCCAGGGTGTTGAGTTTCTGAAATAGAATTCATCGCACCATCTTCAGATATGGCGAACTTAGTCTCACCTGATTCATTGCTAACCGCCACTTCGACGACAGTCACGTTAGTTAATCCATTAAGCTCGATATTCCGCTTGAGAATTTCAAGCTCGCGTCCTCCCGGCTCAAAGGCATATACATGGCCATTTTCGCCGACTTTTTTGGCCGCAATTACGGTAAAGATACCACCATTCGCCCCAATATCGAAAACTACATCACCAGAATTAACAGAAGTCATCAAGAACTTCAGCTCTGCCAACTCAAAGTTGCCGATGGTCAATAATTTACCAATAGTAGTTTTGAGAGGATACTGTAATTTGGAGCCATCTAATAGCGTGAAGTTCTCCAATTTATCGCCAACAAAAGCACATTTGATTTGCCAAAATTTGGTTGCTAATCGATAACGAATTTTGTGTAAAAGCGTTGAGAATATGTTCATAACAAACCCATTTAGCTAGCAAATTTAAAGTTTAGATGAGAGTGAGTATAAAACCAATAAAGTAAGACCAGCGTATGTATAACCACAACAACTAATCGAAGATAGAGGCTATTGGGCAACAGAAATGCCAAAGCTGAAATCAGCCCAAACCAAAATCCAGCAAAAGCAAACCAACGCACCCACAGACTTATTGAAATATTTAGGGTAAACATCGCTTTATATGTTAAAAGCCAAATGCAGTTATACGCAGCATTTCCAAGTATTGCCCCCCATAGACCAAATGTGTTGGCTCCCAGCGTAATTAAAATTAGTGATGTAAGCCCACTAAATATCTGTGTTTTCAGACAGAAGTTAACATTGTCTGTACTAAATAAGATGTAGTATCCAACAGCATTCAACGAATAAAGCGTATAAATTATAATTGCTGCATAAAACTCTCCTAAGTAAGTGGATATATCAACACCAGGCAACAACAGTTTTAAAACAAAAGGGGCAAGCATCAGTAATCCACCACCTAACCCAACTGAAACACCAGCATTGATATGTGCGGCCTGACGAATTGTTTTGATCAGCTCACGGGTTTTAAACTGTGCTGATTGCAAAAGTCTACTTAGCTGAGGCAATAGTGGTTGTACTGACAAAGCAGAAAGGGCATTAATTTGAGCTGTAATACTTGTAATTGCCGCATAAACTCCTAACATACTTGGACTAAGAATAGAGCCAACGATTAGTTTATCGCCTTGGGTAAATAAAGTACTCCCAATCGATGTAAGCCAAGTCATTAGGCTATAACGAAAAATTTCGATACAGCGCTCGTGATTCCAAATAAAATTGAGGCGAACTGACTGGATTAGTCGAAAGCTAATAACTGAATGGATCAGTAAAAACAAGAGATTAGTCACTATTTGCCATTGCATAAGTTCTAAAGTCATTCCCTTTGCATAGGCAACCCCGACCATACCCAAATTGACAACCCCAACTTGTAACGTACTAACTAAGTTGAATAGTCCATAGCACTGATAGGCTTGCTCAATCCCGACACAAATTCGTTGCAGCATCTTTGCCCATACAACTAGAGCAGCTAGACGAAAGGCAGGGACAATTGTTTGATGCTGGGATTCGGTTAGTTTTGGAAATAGATAAACCAGATAATCAGCACCCAAACAGAGAAGCAATGCAGCTAATGATGCCAGAATTATCATTGCGCAAAACGAAACCGTTAAAGTTTGGGAGATGCTATCTTCATTTTGATCAGCTATATCTCGCGACAAAAAGAATGTCGTCGAAACCGACAGGCCAGCTTCCGCCAACGTCACAATTGCAATAACGGTGTAAACGATCGTCCACACCCCATATTCCTCTAGTCCGATCAACCGAATCAACAGCGGAATTGTTGCCACTGTCACGCCCATCCGAAAAATTGCACCAACTAAGTTATATAGACCATCTTTAATCATTCTTGTGGTAGCGTCCCGCTATAGTTCTGGCAAAAGTGGCATCAATAGAAACAAGCTTCATCAGCTTTGCTATTCCGACTTCTTAAATACAAACAACCCGCAGGCACGGCGCTCATAACTAAAATTCTGCCAATTCGCTGATAAAACAAATTCACCCGACTCAGCCACTGCCGAGAAATCGACTAACTCTAACTCAGAAAAAGCCTGGATAATTGTGGCAGGGTCAAATACCCGTTGAGCATTAAACTCTACTCGCTCCCGACCAATTGGCACAGAGAAATATAGTGTTCCACCCTGCGCCAGCACACGCTGCAACTCTAAGATCCCTTTCATATAGCCCATGGGATCGACCGGATCACCATAGCGACCCAGCCCAATATGTTCCATTGCATGCAGACAGGACAGAGACTCCAACGAATTATCAGGTATATCTAGTGCAGTCACATCCCCTTGGTGAAACGTCAAACCATCGATATGTGATTCCAGCGTCCGAATATCAATCACATTTACAGAACGAAATGTCAAAAGGTGAGCGATAAAACCATCCAACCGTGAACCAATATCCCAATGCTCCTTAGGATTCGCCGCAAAAATTTTCCGAGCTGCCCAAAGATCTTGATGGAAATAATCACCACTAGCGACACCTGCATTCGAGTAACGATCGCTCAAACAAGGATGGAGATTGTGAAACTGAAGGCTAAATGCCTGATCAGAGGAGTGCTTTGAGCAATAAGCGATCACATCTTCCAAGTAAGCGGGCAACCCTCTAAGACTTTTACCGACATTGAGCACGTTAATCCCTGTCGTCCCTAAAATCAAACGATATGGAAAAGCAGCCATCAGTCGCAGATTACCTTTGAGAGACATAAAATTTTTCATTTATTAGGTTTCAAAATTTAACCTATGCAGCTCGAGCAGCAACAGCTGACTTCTTAGTAATCAATATCTGGTCAAGATGCACATTGATATCATATTCACTAAAATTTTCTTCAATGACTTGGAGAATTGCAGACTTAGACGGAAAGCCTTTGTCAGTTCCAAAAGTTCGGAAATCATCAATAATAATTGCGTTAACTTTTTGCTTATGATTGGCGATGGTCTTCAGCTCTTCAATTGCGGGTTCAGGTAAATCACCACAAGCTGTATCTCCACCTGAAGCATGCCCATCTAAAAATATCAGTGCGTCTGAGACTGGTTTCTCTTCCAGAATATGGGCTAGCATTTCCAGACCATCGCCCTGAATTACCTCAACATTCTTCTTCGGTGCCAGAAAAACGCGTGCCTTATCCGCCAAAGCCTCATCTAACTCAACCGTATAAACCTTTTCAAATACAGACGCACAACGATTCGTGGTCACACCGAGATAAGTACCTGTTTCAATCAAAGTCTTCGACTGAGTCTGCTTCTGCAAATTCTTGATTGCGCGAAACTTTGTATAACTGTGAGGATTCGAAAACTTAAAAGAAGCCAGTCGATAAAGATCGACTAGATGTCCCGCAAAGGCTTGAAACTCTCGATTTTGCTTATTCATAGTCTATATTCTTATATTTAAACCTATATAAATGCTAATCAAAATCTTTTATTTGTAGTAGAACAGCATTATATTTTCGAGCAATTATATCCACAGTAAAAAGCTCTTCCAAGTAGTCACGACCACTATTACTTAAACGTTGTGTCAAACAGTAATTCTTCGCTAAGGAAAGAATAAAGTCTGCTAACCCAACGCTATCCCCATTCACAAAACTACTCCCACAATTTGCCCGGTCAATTAAAGTCCTCAAATAAGTATGTTTTGGACAAACCACCGCAATCGGCCTTCCTGCCGCCAACGCCGGATACAGCTTACTCGGAGCCACCAAACTCTCCATCCCCTCACTCACACTTACAAGAGAAACATCGCAAGCCGTCATCGAATACGGAATATCCTTCTTATCCTGATACGGCAAAAACAAAAAGTTCTTTTCTAAACCCTCTGCCTTCACATCCTTCATCAGCTTCTCACGTTTCGCCCCGCCCCCAATACATACAAACCTAATCGGCTCATTCCGTAAGAGTTTCGCCGCCTCAAAGATTGTATCAATATCATGGCACCGCCCCATATTCCCCGAATACAATACCGTAAACGTATCCACCAAACCATGCTTACGCGCAAACCAATTATCCTTCTTCTCCATTGGTTTAATTAGGTCTGGGTCCGCCCAGCTGTGGATCACCTCCACCCGATCCGCAATATCCGGACAGTGACCCACCACCCGCTCCTTCATAGAAGGACTTAGTACAATCAGCGATTTTGCCCGTCGCCACACCCGCTGATTTACCCACCGCCACAGCCGTGCTACCGGATGGCCATAGTCCACTACCCCCAGCTCTATCGCAATGTCGGGGTACAGATCGTACAAAATTACCACGTAGGGCGTATTAAACAACAGGCTCACCAAATAACCAATCACCGGCAAGAAGGGCGGAGCCGTCGTCAGCAACAGTATCTTATCCTTGGTCAAACTATGGCGCAACAAATGCAAAAATGCCCGTATCGTAAATAACAATCCATTGATCGCCTTACCCCGCAGCCGATGGGACCACAGCTGAGACACCCGCGACCGCCGAATGTCTAAATTTCGTGATATTTCTCGGCTAGGAGCCTTCCCCACATCATCCGCATATCCCGGCTGTCCCGTAAATACCTCTACCGCCATTCCCTGAAGTGCCAACTGTCGGACCAGTTCATCCAGCAGCTGTCCTGTGGCCGCATAGTCCGGTGCAAAAAACTGAGTGATGAGCTTAACCGTTTGCTGAGTTGACCGAGGCTGGGCCTGGTCCACAAAATAAGCTGTTTCGGTAGGAGTATCTAGTTTGCCGAGTACCATAGCAGGAATATCAGTGGGTGAACAGGAGACAAATAGCAAGCGTTTAACAAATCATCAGTACTTGGGAAAAGCTTTACGAAATTCGGGCCACCCGCCAGGCTTGCCAAGAGGTGACTCCAAAAATGGGTGTTGCTACCAGCAGTGCCAACAACCCATTGGGAATCGGCGCTAGGGTAAAGGCCCAACTGCCAATCCACAGACTGAGGGCATAGATAAACAACACCGTTAGCCGGTGGGGCAGTCCCACCTTGAGTAGTCGATGGTGTAGATGACTTTTGTCGGCTTCGAAGGGAGACTTGCGCCGCAGCAGCCGGGAAACAATGACGAGGGCCATGTCGAAAATTGGCACGGCTAGCACCATCAGCGGGGTGGTCACTGCCATTGCCCCTTTGACTAGGCCGGTAATGCTGATGACCGCTAACATAAAGCCGATAAAATAAGAGCCTCCATCTCCCATAAAGATGCAGGCTGGGTTGAAGTTGTATATTAGAAAGCCGCACAGACTGCCCACTAGGCACATGGCCAACAGGGCTACCGACGGCTCTCCCATGAGTAAACAAATGCCCACCGTGATCAGGGTGGAAATGGCGCTGACGCCAGAGGCTAATCCGTCTAACCCATCTAGCCAGTTAATGGCATTTACCGTCCCGGCAATCCATAGCAGGGTGATGGGTAAACTTAGCCAGGCTAGGTGGACAATTCCTATGCCTGGCACGGTGATAAAGTCGATGCGGAGGCCGAAGCTCCAGACCAGGGATGCGATCGCAAACTGGCACACCAACCGGACCTTAGGCGACAGCGTATATAAATCATCGAGAAAGCCTAGCAGAAAGTAGCCACTGCCCCCCAGCAGCATGACCAAAATCTCTTTGTGTTCCGAGGGGCTTAGGCTACTAAAGCCTCCCACCCGCCACAGGCATAGGGCCGCCGCCATGGTACCCACAAAAATCGCGAGGCCGCCGAGGCGAACCATGGGGATTTGGTGCACTTTGCGATCGCAAGGCAAATCCACATGACCGCCATGGATAGCCACCCCCCGAATCAGGGGCACCATCGCCAACACCACACCAAACGCACTGGCAAACGCTAAACCATAAAAAAAATAGTCAGGAATAAATGGCCATAGTAATAAATCAAGCGCCATAACTGTACCAACGCAAATCCAGCAAACAACAGATGTGGTCGATATTGCGCAAATAACAGATGTTAGAACACTATCTAGAGTCACAGGGTTAAGCGATCCCAAAAACACCCCCAATCCCACTGGCCACAGGAGCCAGAACTCAGACATGCTCAAATTTGTTTTTTGCCCAACTATGGCAGACGCATTGACGCGCTAACGGTGTATCCAAGATTGGTATCCAAAATTGGCAACGCCTATTAGCTTAAAATCTCTCACTGTTGCCTCCAGTAGGCAACTGATTTGCAGAGCTCAAAAGCCTCACTAGAAGAACGTTCGAGCATCTAATAACGATTCAGGAATATCTCTAACTAAAACCGAAAAAACAGATAATTAAAATAATGCAAATACAAAACTTTCGTATGAAAATAATCACCGCGCAATTTCTCCCAGCCGTTAAGCTGCGGCAGGGAGAAATTGATCGTGCCTACACCGAGCGCCGCTGCCGACGCCCCCAGGCAGCCGCAACCGCCGCACCAGCCAGACCGAGCAGGGTAGAAGGCTCAGGCACTGACGTACTCGGGGGTGTTCCCCCTAGGGTAACCGTGTAGTTGCCGGTAAATGAATTTGTGCCATCGGCGGAGACCACCCCCGAAGGCGTAGGTGATTCACCAATACTGTATAGGAAACCAGAAGTCCCCTGATACTCATAGGCAACAACTTCACTAGCAAAAAATGTAGGCAGCGGTGGCAGTAAAGACAAAAAGCTACCTAACCCTAAACTAGCCGCTGCTATATCAATCAGCGAGTTCAGCTCTACAAACCCCGCCAGGGTAATATCCACATCGCCAGTCCCCAACTCCATCACCGACTCGATATTAGGGTCGCTGAGACGGGCATCGGCCCCAACCACATCAAACGCTGTTCTCAAATCAGCACGGGTTAATCCGCCCAGGGTCAGCAGTGGTGCTATATCGGCACCATAGACAGACCAGGCATCGTCAAACCAACGATCGGCCAGCCCCCCGTCCCAGTCAGCCTGGGTGAGACTGCTCAAGGTCAGCGCCCCACCCCCCAGCCCCAGGGTCAGGCTGCCCTGAAACCCATCGAGGCCACCGTCCGTTTCCCCTAGCTCAATGTTACCAATGCCGTTGAGGGCATCAGCGGCGGTACCACCGGGAGCCACAACTCCAGGGGCGACCTCGTTAAAAATCTCCACGGTGCCGGATGTTGTCTGGGCGGCGGCGGGTAGGGCCCCTAGGGCGACAAACCCCAGAACGACAACAGAACTGTAAAAGCAATTTTTCATTAGGCTATCTGAAACAGATTACAGAACAAATACATTGGGAAATTTGAAGAGCAGTGCTAGAAGCCTAAGTTTTCTCAATCCTTTCAGACACGTTTAACTCCATTTCAGATGCCGCTCTGTGGTTGAGGGCTACTAGTGATCTATAAGATGATCTTGAAAGTTACCCAGTAGCCGTAGCAAAGAGCTACTCAATGCACCCCCAAGAAAATACGGAGAAACCCATCACCTTCCGGAGAAAACCTCTATGTATCATCCCTAGGGGAGAAATATACATCTATGAAGACAGCTTCACGTTACCTCTAGCATAGACTGTTGTGCTTAATCACCCACAGGCCTAGATCAGAGAGGGTTTAGGCAACGTAGCTCATGGTTGGAATAATGGTAGCCAGCCCAACCCAGGGCAGCCGGAAAGGTCCGATCATCTTTAAAAAGAATTCATGAAGCCAGTGGGGCGCGTCTACAACGGCCACCAATGGCCCAAAAGCTAGATATATCAAAGATATTTGCTACATATTCCGGACGAATACTCCTCGGATGGGTTCCACTTCACCTTACGCCTTAGCTGTGGAAGTACCCGAATCAACTCTCTAAGAGTTCCGACTGAGCAGCCATTCGCTGGATAGCCTCAAACTTGCCAGCTCCATAACCTCCAGACACTGGAGTAAAAATACGGTCAGTGGCAAAAGCCCCCTGTTTTGGGATCGTTCCTGGTTTGATATCATCGTTTCCAAATATTTACCCACAGTCGGCAAAAATTAAAGCTTTGGTGAAGTTAGGGATAATTTGCTTGATTTTCTGCCGAAAATCAAAAAAATTTTAACCATTTTTGGCTCACCAGCTCCTATTTCTGCCGCAGCGATAGTGCTCGGTTTTGAATCGAGTGTGGGTTGCAGCCGCATCGCCGATCTTGGTGCCAGCCTTGCGATAACTTTTTTTTAATAGGTTGTAGGTATCCTTAGACCCTAAGCGTTTGGTCTAGGTATTTGTTCTAACCTGTCCCTATCCCCTGTCAACGACTGACTATAATCTGCTGCTATGACTAGCCATATCTCCTTTACTGTTCTAGGGCGTGCCGTTGTCGGTGTTGTGTTAGGTGTCGCGGTGGCTGCCGAGGGAGCCCTGGCAAATTTAGAGCCTTTGCCCAGGCCGGCGGCGGCCACCGCTACGGCCTTCGATGATGTTTATCTCCTCGGGCCTGGAGATGTCATTGGGGTCAGCGTCTTTAATGTGCCGGAGTACAGCGGTGAGCAGCAGGTCCTCGCCAACGGCAAAATTACGCTGCCCTTGGTGGGTCAGCTGGCCGTTGCAGGGCTGACTTTGCCCCAGGCAGAGCAGGCCATCAGTGAGCTGTACCGGCCTAGGGTACGCTATCCCCAAATTACGGTGAGTTTACTGACGCCTCGTCAGCTGCGGATTACCATTAGTGGCGAAATCTATCGGCCCGGTGTTTATACCATGGCCGTGGGGGAAGTCGGCCAGTTTCCTACCCTGGTGGATGCGATCCAGCTGGCCGGTGGCATTACCCAGGCGGCGGATATGGAACGGGTCAGCGTCCAGCGCTATGTGGGAAACGGTCAGACACAACAGGCGCTCAGCGATCTGTCCGCCCTGATTGGCCAAGGGGATGGGCAGCAAAATATCCCCCTACGGGACGGGGACTCGATTGTGATTACCCAGGCCGATGCCATTGATCTGCGCACCTCCAGCCAGATTGCCGTTTCTAACTTGGCCACCGATGCGGAGGAGGCCATTAGCGTTGTCATTATTGGTGAGGTGTTTCGCCCTGGCACCTACAACTATGCCTCCCGGTCGAGCTCTAGCCAGTCGGTCACCGTGGGGGACACCAGCGGCAATACGGTGCAGCAGCCTGGACGGTTGACGGTGACTCGAGCCCTGCGGCTGGCAGGGGGGATTAGGCCCCTGGCCGATCTGCGCCGGGTTGAGGTGAAGCGCACCACTCGCTCGGGGGACAGTCGGACGATTTCCTTAGACCTGTGGCAGCTGGTGGCGGCAGGGGAGGGCAGCCAAGACCTGGTGCTGCAGGCGGGCGATACCGTTGTGGTGCCGACGGCTGCCGACGCTAGCCCAGGGGAAATTGGCTTACTCACGGCGACAAATCTGTCGCCAGATACGATCAGGGTGAACGTGGTGGGGGAAGTTGAGCGTCCGGGGAGCGTGACGGTGGCGGCCAATACCACCCTCAACCAGGCGGTCCTAGCGGCGGGGGGATTTAATCGTCGGGCGCGGGAAACCGTTGAGCTGATTCGCCTCAACCCCAATGGTACGATCACCCAGAGAGCGGTGGAAATTGACCTGGCCCAGGGGCTCAACCTTGAGGGTAATCCGATTATGCAGCACAACGATATTGTTGTGGTTGCCCCGTCCGCAACGGCCCGGCTGTCGGATGGGTTAAATACTTTATTGGGGCCTTTCCTGGAGATTTTACCGATTATTAATGGCTGGAATGGCCTGTAGCGTCCCCATAACCTTTAGTCACTACCGGGCCGATGAATCATAATTTAGTGAGTGGGAACAGCGGGAACAGCGGCGGGGCGAATGGGGAAAATCCGCCAGGGTTTGCATTGCCCCCTATCCCCTGGGATGAGGACGAGCTAGACCTAAGGCAGCTGCTAACGGTGCTGCAGCGGCGCGCCCGGGTGATTGCGGGGATAGCGGCGGGGGTAATGGGGGCGGTGCTGTTGAGTACCTTGGGTCAGGAGCCGGTGTATGAGGGGACGTTCCAGGTGCTGGTGGAGCCCGTCAATGCGGACAATCAAATTCAGGACTTTAGTGATTTGCTGGGGGATGCTCTGCCTAGAGCCCCCGCCGGGTTGGACTATGAGACCCAGGTGCAGGTGCTGCGCAGTCCAGGGCTGCTCGACCAGGTGCTGGCGGAGCTGAAGGCGGCCAGCCCCCAGATGGACCCCCAGATGGACCCCCAGATGGACCCCCAGATGGACTACGAGACGCTTTTGAAAAACCTCACCATTAGTCGAGTGGCGGAGACGAAGATTATCGAGGTCAGCTACCGGGGTCCGGATCCGGTCAAAATCCGCGAGATCTTAGATGTTTTGGCCAATGTCTATCTGGACTATAGCCTCAAGGAGCGCCAAACTAATCTGCGCCAGGGGATCCAGTTTGTCAATCAGCAGCTGCCTGAGCTGGAGGGCCGGGTCGATCAGCTCCAGGGCCAGCTGGAAGAGTTTCGGAAAATTAACAACTTTATCGACCCGGCTACCCAAAGCGAACAGGTTGCTAGTCGAGCGGAGGAGTTGGGCAAGCAGCGGTTGGACATTGACCGGCAGCTGGCCCAGGCCAGATCCGTCCGGGAGCTGCTGGGGTCCGCTGGTGGCACAGCGGCGCTACAGGATGCGACGGTTTATCAGCAGCTGATCCAAGAGCTGCGCCAGGTGGAAACAGAGATTGCCGCTGGTTTGACACGGTTTCAGCCGGATACTCTGGAAATTCGGGTTTTGCAAGACCAGCGGCAGCGGTTGTTGCCTGTCCTAGAGGCCGAAGCCCAGCGGGTACTGGGTGCTAAGGCTGCTGGGGCCGTCAATGATATTCAGGTGTTGGAAACCCAGAGTCAAACCCTGGCCCTGGCAGAGGCGCAGCTGCAGGAGACCCTGACGGAGCTGCCCACCCTGGCGCGGGAATATAGCGACCTGCAGCGGGAGTTGGAAATTTCGATCCGGGCCCTGAGTCGGTTTTTGGAAACTCGCGAAACGCTACAGATTGAAGCGGCCCAGACTGAGATTCCCTGGGAGCTGATTGAGGCGCCTCTGGAGCCGACGGTGCCCATCTCTCCCAATGTTCGCCGGAGCCTGCTGCTGGGGGCTGTGGCGAGTGTGCTGCTAGGGGTGGGGGCGGCACTCCTGCTGGAAAAACTGGACACGGTCTGTCACACGGTGGATGAGCTAAAGGCGATCTTAAAGCTGCCGCTGCTGGGGGTGGTGCCCTACCAGAGCGAGTTTGATGAGGGTGAACCGGTGGCTGGGGGTGGTTGGCCGAGGTCCAGGCGATGGTTCGGGGGTACGGCTCCGCCCAGCGGCCACTATGGGGGGCTGCCGTTTTTAGAGTCCATGCGGCTGCTGCAGACTAATTTATTGCTATTGGGTAGTGATGGGCCGATTCAGTCAATTATTGTGAGTTCGTCCATGCCGGGAGAGGGCAAGTCCACGGTGGCTCAGCATCTGGCCCAGACGGCTGCCACCATGGGTAAACGGGTCTTGGTGGTGGATGCGGACATGCGGCAGCCGGTGATGCATCGGCGTTTGGAGCTGGATAATACTAAGGGGCTGAGCGATTTTTTGTCTGGCAATGCGACCCAGGCCGAGGTGCTGCAGCGGGCGGTGCCCTTTATTGAGTTCTATGCCATTACGGCTGGCAGTCTGCCGCCGGACCCGGTCAAGCTGCTGTCGTCTCAGCGGATGCAGCAGTTCATGACGGCCCTGGAGCAAGAATTTGATTTGGTTATTTATGATGCGCCGCCGCTAGTGGGTCTGGCCGATACGACGCTGCTGGCTCCCCATACCGACGGGCTGATGGTGGTGGCGCGGGTCAATCGGTGCGATCGCGATATCCTCAGCCATGCCATTGAGAATGTCCGGTTTGCCAAAATTCCTGTGTTGGGTCTGGTGGCGAACGGGGTGACACCCCATACTAAGGGCTACAAGTACTATGCCTACGGCTATGCCCCTGCCCAGGAAAGCTCGGATGGGAACCCGACCCATGGGTCAGCCGATGATAAGGACCGTCCTGATTCTGTCCTCAGCCAAAATGCTGCAAAAGATTCAGTGTTTTAACTGAGTTGTTCCTTTTGACGATTGCTTATTTTGGCGAATTCTGTTGTCAGTACATGGGTTATGGCAGGGGACCTGGCGGAATGGCTAGCAGCGGCCTTGATGCAGTCTCCTAAGGTACTGGGGGATAGTTGTGGGTCCAGGTAGTAAACGACCAGCGGCAGCGATTTTGGCTGGACTATCCGGATAATTGCGGATTTGATCGAAAAATAGGCAGGGCAGGACTCTAAGGAATTTTTGTGATCGCTGGAGTGACTGCAGGGTGTTTAAAAACATACCTTGATGCCGCCCCACAAAAACATGTTGAGCTGATAAAGCTCCGTAGGTTTCCGGATTTGTTGCGATCGCAACAGCAGTTTTCTTAGGGGGCTAGCGATCAATACCAACGGTCATCGTACTGGCTCAATCACCCAAGTTCAAGGGATGTCTGTATTTCCGTGTGGTTTTTTGTTGATTATGCCTACAGGTTTATGTCTATGACCCATGTTGTCAGTTTTTCTACTGTGGTTCGTGCCCTAGTGGGAGCAGGCTTTGCCGCTGCCACAGCCCTGGGCGGTGCCGAAGTCTCCTGGGCGGCGGCGGCCCTACCCGACATTGGCTACTCAGCTCCAGCCGCCCCGATGCTGGACGACAGCTATCTGTTGGGACCGGGTGATCTAATCACCATTGAGGTCTTTAATGTGCCTGAATACAGCGGCCAACAGCGAGTATTGGCCAACGGCAACGTTAATTTACCCGCAGTAGGGCAGCTGTCGATAAGTGGTCTAACCCTGGCCCAGGCAGAAACAGCCATTAGCGAACGATACCGCTCCGAGGTGCGCTATGCCCAAATTACGGTCAATCTCTTAACCCCGCGTCAGCTTCGCATTGCCCTTACCGGAGAAATTCACACACCAGGGCTATATACCCTATCCGTGGGCGAAGAGGGACAATTTCCTAGCCTGATAGAAGCCATCAAGCAGGCAGGGGGCATTACCCAATCCGCCGACCTACAGCGGGTAGAAATCCAACGGCGCACCGCCAACGGTGGCACCCAGCGGGTGGTGAGCAACCTAGCAGCCTTACTCACCCAGGGAGACCTGAGTCAGGATTTTCCCCTGCGGGATGGAGACTCGATCACCATTACCCAGGTGGATGAGATTGATGTGCGCAACTCCAGACAGATTGCAGTTTCCAACATCGCCACCGATGAACAAGAAGCCATCAGCATTGCCATTGTCGGGGAAGTCTTTCGTCCAGGCACCTATAACTACGCGTCCCGCACCTCCTCCAGCCAGTCCGATACTGGGGTAAATGGCAGCGCCACCATTGTGCAACAGCCCGGTCGCCTCACGGTGACTCGCGCCCTGCAGCTAGCCGGTGGAGTCAGGCCCTTGGCCGACCTGCGTCAGATCGAGGTCAAGAGAACGACGCGCCAGGGGGATAGCCACACCATCTCCCTAGATTTGTGGAAGCTAGTGGAAGCCGGAGACCGGGAACAAGACTTAATTTTGCAAGAGGGGGACACAATTGTGGTGCCCACGGATTTAGACGCTAGCTCAGAAGACATTAGTCTCCTGACGGCCACCAATCTATCCCCCGATTCGATCGCCATTAACGTGGTCGGTGAAGTGGAGAATCCCGGACCTGTGGCCGTTGCCGCCAGCACCACCCTCAACCAGGCCGTCTTAGCCGCCGGTGGGTTTAACAGTCGAGCCAAAGAAACCGTCGCCCTGATCCGCCTCAACCCCGATGGCACCGTCACCCAGCAGGCCTTCGAGGTGGACCTGGCCCAGGGGCTCAGTCCTGAGGGAAACCCCATCTTGCAGCACAACGATATTGTCGTGGTTGACCCCAATGCAGCGGCCCGACTATCCGATGGCCTCAACAATCTGCTAGGGCCGTTCCTGCAGATTTTACCGTTTGGCCGTTTCTTTTAGGCATTTCTTTTAGCAGAGAGCAGATTTGCAACAGTTAGTTTCCGATTGCCTAACATCCTTGTTTATTTTTTAATCGCCCTATGGATAATTTTGCTTCAGCCAACGGCGCGTCCGCTAACGGTTTAGCCATACCTCTCCAGCTCCCCTCCATGCCATGGGCCAAGGATGATGATGAGCTGGATTTGACTCAGCTGCTGACGTTGCTGCGGCGACGTTCCCTGATGATTACGGGGGTAGCCGCCGGGGTGATGGGGGCGGTCATGTTCAATACCCTGCGCCAGGAACCGATCTATGAGGGGAATTTTGAAGTGTTGGTGGAGCCCGTCAACGCCGACAACAACTTCTCGGATTTGAGCGGACTGTTGGCAGAAGCCGCCCCCACTAACCAGTCGGGACTGGATTATGAAACCCAGGTGCAGGTACTACGTAGCCCTGAGCTGATTGGGCAAGTGTTAGCAGAGCTAAAAACGATTGACCCCAGCCTAGACTATGAGGATTTGCTCAAAAATCTCACCATCAAACGGGTGGGGGAAACAAAAATCGTTGAGGTTAGCTATAAGGGTAACGACCCGGTAAAAATCCAGGCAACCTTGGATGCTCTGTCCACTGTTTATTTAAAGTACAGTCTGGATGAGCGTCAAACCAACCTTCGCCAGGGAATTCAGTTTGTTGATCAACAGCTCCCCGAACTCCAGGGCCGAGTCAATGAACTGCAGAGTCAGCTGGAGCAGTTTCGTAAGGCTTACAACTTTATCGATCCGGCCACCCAAAATCAACAAATTACGGCCCAGGCCGAGCAGCTGAGCACCCAGCGCTTAGAGGTAGACCGCCAGCTGGCCCAGGCCCAGGCCAACTATGAGCTACTGTTGGCGAAGGGTGGGGATGAGGTTGCCCTGCAAACGGCACCGGTCTACCAGCAGCTGATTCAAGAACTGCGCCAGGTCGAAACAGAAATTGCCACGGAGCTGACTCGGTTCCAGCCGGGGAGTCTGGTGATTCAGGTGCTCCAGGATAAGCGAGAGCGAATGCTGCCTGTGCTGGAGGCGGAAGCCCAGCGGGTCTTAAATGCGAAGTATACGGAGGCAGAAAATGCCGTCGCCATTTTGGAAACCCAGAATCAAACCATTGCGGCGGCTGAAGCCCAGCTGCAAAATACCCTCACCCAGCTGCCCACCCTAGCGCGGCAGTATAGCGACCTGCAGCGGGAGTTGGACATTGGGGTGGGGGCCCTGAGTCGGTTTTTGGAAACCCGCGAAACGCTGGCAATCGAAGCGGCTCAAACGGAGATTCCCTGGGAGCTGATCGAGGCTCCTAACAAGCCGGAGACGCCCATATCCCCCAATCCTAAGCGGAGTCTGGTGTTGGGCCTGGTGGCTAGTTTGTTGGTGAGTGTGGGGGCGGCGCTACTGCTGGAAAAATTAGATAGTATTTGTCGGACCGTCGATGACATTAAAAGAGTGGTGAAGCTGCCACTGCTGGGGACGATTCCCTATCAGGCGGAGTTTGATGATGCTCAGATGGAATCAGGTGGCCTCGGTCAGCGACTACAGCGGAGCATTAGCAGAAAAGTGCCCCAGTCCGGCGGCTACGGCGGCTACGGCGGCTACGGCGGCTCACAGTTTTTAGAGTCCATGCGGCTGCTGCAGACTAACCTCATGCTGATGGGGGCCGACCGCCCGATTCAGTCTGTGATTATCAGTTCGTCGATGCCTGGAGAGGGTAAGTCGACGGTGGCGCAGCATCTGGCCCAAACCGCCGCTACCATGGGTAAACGGGTGTTGCTGGTGGATGCGGATTTGCGGCGGCCTAAGGTGCATAAGCGGTTGGGGCTTAAAAATGTCAAAGGTCTGAGTGATTTACTGGCGGGTAATGCCAGCGGGACTGAGGTTCTGCAGAAGGCGATGCCGTTTATTCATTTTTATGCCATTGGAGCTGGGACTATCCCCCCTGACCCGGTAAAACTGTTGTCGTCTAAGCGGATGCGACTGTTTATGAAACGGTTAGAAAAAGAGTTTGATCTGATTGTTTACGACACGCCGCCGCTGGTGGGTCTGGCGGATGCTACATTGATTGCGCCCCATACCGATGGTCTGATTCTGGTGTCTCGGGTGAATTATTGCGATCGCAACATCCTCGAACACGCCATGGACAATATCGGCTTTACAAACATTCCCGTCTTGGGTGTAGTGGCCAACGGAATTTCCACCACTGGTAACGGCTATAAGTACTACTCCTACGGCTACGGACCTCAGCCAGAGGAGCCATCGATCTCGCCTCCCCCCCAGGAGCAAACCAGGGCCCTAGCCGCCGCCGCCAGCACCAATGGCGGCACGGCCCACAAAAACGGACTGAGCGTGTCTGATTTTCTCAAGATGGGGAAATAGGCAAGGGTCTAGTTTTTTAGAGCTTTTTTCAACGGGGTTTTCTCGCGCTATCCCTGATGCAACAGGCTATATAGATATGTTGTCACCCTTTAAGCTTTATTCGTCAGCTATTCCAGGGTCATTATCAACAGGCGAAGAAAGTCCATATCGTGTTGGATAACCTCAACACTCATTTTGCCCAATGCTTTGTGGACATTTTGGGAGAAAAGCGGGCAGCCAAATTGCTCAAGCGCATTGAATTTCACTACACCCCGGCCCATGGCAGTTGGCTGAATATGGCAGAAATTGAGATTGGTATTTTAGACAAACAGTGTCTCAATCGCCGTATCCCAACAGCGGAAAAAATGATCACTGAAGTCAAAGCCTGGAATGCTAAACGCAACCGGGAGCATCAAACCATCGACTGGACTTTCACCAAAGAAAAAGCTGACCAGAAACCAGGAAAATATTATGCTGATGTTGCATAATTAATTATTTGTTGTACTACATTAGATTCTTAACGAGGTAGCGATCCTTCTCATTGGATGAAACGAAGGGACCATCACCTAGGCTTTACCCTCCCCCGGTCATTTTGTCGATTACGTGTAATCGGGCAAACAGTGAGTCAGGTACACAGTAACTAAAATAGTGGTCTCCTTCAGCTTGTAGCTGCGGTAAGCCCTTTGCTAGGGCCATGCGAGCAAACTTAGTGACACACCAGGCAGCCAATACATCATCACCGGAATCAACCTGCCACTGAAACTCATCCCAATGCAGATATCGTCCCTTCTGGTCAGTGGCACTGTACTTTGGCATCGATGGGAGCCAAGCTTCGGACTTAATCTCTTGGGCCAATTGTGCAAATTATTGTGCAAATGGCTTTGGCACTCGAAGTCTGGTCATGGCAATATGAGTTATCTGGCTGCGAATTTAGATCTAGAAGTTAACCTGCGTAGACCTTACATATGGGCAACGGACGATTAGAATTGATCAGGCAATTCTGCAAGGACTAATGAAACTGTCTAATTGCAGACGCATTGAGTAGTAGACCCCATTAAATGGGAAGGGAAAATCAAACGTGGAGTCTCGATACAATCCGGCAGACATCGAGAAAAAGTGGCAGCAGCAGTGGTTAGACCACGGGCTGGATAAAACACCTGCCACCCCTGGGCAGAAAAAATTCTATGCTCTGTCCATGTTCCCCTATCCCTCGGGCAATTTGCACATGGGCCATGTGCGCAACTACACCATCACCGATGTGATTGCCCGTTTGCGCCGGATGCAGGGGTATAACGTGTTGCACCCCATGGGCTGGGATGCTTTTGGTCTACCGGCGGAGAATGCGGCCATTGATCGGGGCATTCCCCCGGCGAAGTGGACCTATCAGAATATTGGCCAGATGAGAGAGCAGCTGCAGGAGCTAGGTCTCTCCTATGACTGGGATCGAGAAGTGGCCACCTGCTCCCCCGACTACTATCGCTGGACCCAGTGGATATTTTTGCAGTTTTACGAAGCGGGGTTGGCTTACCAAAGAGAGGCTGCCGTTAACTGGGACCCCATTGACCAGACGGTCCTTGCCAATGAGCAGGTGGATAGCGAAGGTAAGTCTTGGCGTTCGGGGGCCAAGGTGGAGCGTAAGCTCCTGCGTCAGTGGTTCCTCAAGATTACGGACTATGCGGATCAGCTGTTGGCTGACCTCGAGCAGCTGACTGGCTGGCCTGAGCGAGTAAAGACCATGCAGGCCAACTGGATTGGCAAGTCCACCGGGGCCCATGTGGTGTTTACCACCGAAGACGGCGACGATATCAAGATCTATACCACTCGGCCAGATACCCTCTGGGGCGCTTCCTTCATGGTACTTTCGCCTGAGCATCCGTTGGTGGAAAAGCTGACCACGGCTGACCAGGCAGATGCCATTAAGGCCTACCAAGCCATGGCGGCGGGCATGAGTGAAATGGATCGCACCGCCGAGAACCGGGAGAAAACGGGCGTGTGGACCGGCAGCTATGCGATTAATCCGGTCAACGATCAGACAATTCCTATTTGGATTGCGGACTATGTGTTGATGGACTACGGCACCGGGGCGATTATGGCGGTGCCTGCCCATGACCAGCGAGACTTTGAGTTTGCTCGCAAGTTTGATTTGCCGATTCAGGTGGTAGTGCAGCCCCCAGACCCAGACGGGGGAGAAGCTCTGGATGGGACCACCATGGAAACCGCCTTCCCTGGGGAAGGGGTGATGGTGAATTCGGGTCCCTTGGATGGTATCCCAGCTGGGAAGGGGGCGGGGCAAAGTGTTCCTGCGGCCATCAAGTGGTTAGAGGACCATGAAAAGGGTGAAGGGACGGTTAACTATCGTTTGCGGGACTGGTTGATTTCTCGCCAGCGTTACTGGGGGGTGCCGATCCCGATGATTTACTGCGATGAGTGTGGCACGGTCCCGGTGCCTGCTGATCAGCTACCGGTGGAGCTGCCGGTGGATGTGGAGTTTAGTGCCCGTGGTGGTTCGCCCCTGGCCAAAATGTCGGACTGGGTTAACTGTAAGTGTCCTGAGTGTGGAGCGGATGCTAAACGGGAAACGGACACGATGGATACGTTCATTGATTCGTCCTGGTACTTCTTGCGCTATACCGATGCTCAGAATGAAGCACTGCCGTTTGCTAAGGACAAGGCAGATGAGTGGTTAGCGGTGGATCAGTATGTGGGTGGGATTGAACATGCGATTTTGCATTTGTTGTATTCGCGGTTCTTTACTAAGGTGCTGCGCGATCGCAACCTAGTCTCCATCAACGAACCCTTCCAGCGACTACTCACCCAGGGCATGGTCCAAGCCATCACCTACAAAAGCCCCACCACCGGCAAATACATCGCCCCCGAAGATGTCGGCGACCTCAACGATCCCAAAGATCCCACCACTGGCGATCCGCTCCAGGCATTCTACGAAAAAATGTCCAAATCCAAGTACAACGGCGTTGAACCCCGGGTGGTACTAGGCAAATACGGAGCTGACACCGCCCGCATGTTCATCCTGTTCAAAGCCCCCCCCGAGAAAGATCTCGAATGGGATGATGCCGATGTGGAAGGTCAATTCAGGTTTTTGAACCGAGTGTGGCTCTTGGTTACCAGCTTTACAGATACCCAAGGCAGCAAATCCTTAGTCACCAACATTGACCAAAGCAGCCTAAGCAAAGCTGACAAAGACCTCCGTCGGGCCATCCACACCGCCATCAAAGACATCTCAGAAGATGTGGAAGAAGGCTATCAGTTCAACACAGCCGTCTCCGAGTTGATGAAACTTAGCAATGCCCTTAAAGATGCCAACCCAAAAGATAGCGATGTCTATGCCGAAGGTGTGCAGTCCCTCGTACTTCTGTTGGCCCCCTTTGCCCCCCACATTGCTGAGGAACTCTGGCACCAGCTAGGCTTTAGCGCATCGGTCCATCGCCAGAACTGGCCAGCGTTTGACCCAGCTGCCCTAGTCGCCGATGAGATTACCCTGGTGATCCAAATCAAGGGCAAAACTAGAGGTACTATTCTAGTGCCAGCCAGTGCCAGCAAAGATGAACTAGAGCAGTACGCCCGCGACTCCGACATTGCCAAAAAGCATCTCGCAGGTAAGGAGATCAAGAAAGTGATTGTGGTCCCAGGCAAACTGGTAAACTTTGTCGCCATTTAACGCCTGAGGTCTCTTGATTGCCCCACAGTCAAGACCTGAGCCGTTACCGAGTCCACCTGATCTCCCCATACCCTGCATCAAACATCCCTGACATGGGCAAGGATGTTTGATGCAGGGTATCCATCAACTACAAGCAGATCCATAGACATAAATCAAAAAGCTAATCAGAATTATAACGATGAGTTGCATTACCCACTGACATAGTGGATAATGCAACTGCTTATTCCTGTCCTGCAATCAGTCTCAAATTATCAAGACTGATTGCAGGACAGGAATATTCTTATTACTGAACATTCTCATTCATCGGCAGAAACTGGCTATAGTTCAGGTCTTGACGGCAAAGAGATCTAAAAGATGATTATGATCCTAGGCAAACTGACTAACGTTGTCGCCCCAGGGATGTTACAGAAAACACTCTATAATTATTACAGAGAGGGTGATGTGACCATTTCTAGTTATAATAATTTATGAGTCAACTCTAGTCCGCCACGTTCAAACTTTTGGAGCATCTCTGTCTATGGCCGCTGAATATCTTCCTGATGAAGCCGCTCTCGATAATTTAATTACCACTCAGCCTATGGTGGTCATGGACTGTACAGCATCTTGGTGTGGACCTTGTAAATTAGTTGCTCCACTGATGGATCAGCTAGCTGACGAATACGGCGACCAAGTAACGGTTGTTAAGCTCGATATTGATAACAACAAATCAGTGGCCAAACGCTTTGGTATCAAGAGCATTCCCGCTGTGTTGTTCTTTAAGCAAGGAGAACAAGTGGATACAGTGATTGGAGCCAAGCCCTATAGCGAGTTCAGCTCCACCCTGGCAAAGCATCTATAGAGCAGTAGCCTCCCACGGTGTGCTTGAAGATGCAACCTTAATAACGAACAGCCGTATCCTACCCTCAACAGGTTTTTGGATGCGGTTTTTTAATGGCTTTACTCAAATAGGCCAGCCTAACCGTTCATCAAATGGAAGACCTGAAGTTTAGCCTCCTCGAAAATGTCCCCCAGCTTCCAATAATGGAGCATTGAGTCGAGTCTCCCCTAATTTTGCAGGACGGACTAGGACCTCGAATTCTAGAGCTTAATTTAGCTAGTGCAGTGTCAAAGCTTAATTTTAGGGTAAACGGAGGCTAGCTTACAGCGAGCATCATCGACCTTCATCTGCCAGTCAACCCCCCGTTGCCTGTGGTTGATATCGTTTGACCAAGCGGTCGTT
>NZ_JAYGIG010000140.1:0-32569 GCF_034932105.1 Leptothoe sp. PORK10 BA2
TCTTTTCCCAATCCGCTTTACTGACCTCGGGAATCGATGGGAGAGCCTTGTCTTTCATCCGCTTACTCTAGCAGGTACTCTGCTGATTGAAACTCTCACAACTCAGACCCCCTGAATGCTTACGTTGTTTTTAGATGGTCTGGGGCTAGGCACCGTTGGTCCCCACAATCCCCTGAGCGACCCGGGGACAATGCCCCATATCCAGTCCCTAAGCGGCATACCGCTCCTTGCGGGAGCCCATATCCAGCGTCCCAACTTTCTCCTTAAACCCATTGACGCCACCCTGGGCGTGCCTGGACTGCCCCAAAGCGCTACCGGCCAAACCACTCTCTACACCGGCCATAACGCCGCCAAATTTCGCGGTCAACACCAGACCGGATTTGCCAATGGCTCCCTGCGCCAGCTGATCGAACCCTATGGACTCTTTAAACAGGTACTAGCCCAGGGCGGCACAGCCACCCTAGCCAATCTCTATTCCCCCGCCTACTTTGAAGCCATTGCCCAGCGTCGATGGCGCTATTCAGTCTGCACATTGTTGAATATGACCGCAGGTTTAACCTTTCGCATGCAGTACGAATATGAACAGGGTGAAGCCCTATTCTGGGACATTACCGGCGAGATTGCCAGCTCCCGTGGCATTTCCACCGTCCCCATTACCCCCGAGGTAGCAGGCAATTATCTAACCACCTTGGGTAACCGCCATAGCGTGACTCTATTTGAGTGCTACCTCAGTGACTACGCTGGCCATAGCCAAGTCTATGACCGGGCTGTAGCGTGGCTACAACGCATCGATCGATTTCTAGCAGCGGTAATCGACACCCTAGGGCCAGACACCACCCTGGTTGTTGTCAGCGACCATGGCAATGTAGAAGACCTATCCACCAAGCGCCATACCTTCAATGCCGTGCCTTTGTGGGTCATCGGTCCTGCAGCTAAAGCATTCATCCAGGTGCAGGATCTTACCGGTATTACTCCCACCATCCTAGCCAATCTCTGCCAACCCCATGCCGCCACAAAAGATATTTAGTAACTGGACACTTTCTGTAGTTTTGAACGATGGTTCTCAAGTATGGTCAAAAGCTCTTGCGGATTAATGGGTTTAGACAAATAGTTAGCCGTTTCTGAGATATGAGGTAAATTTTGGGCCGCTGACTTCGTCTGTAAAATAACTGGCACTTTTGAGAGTCGTGGATGTTTCTCCAGAGTTCTAACAATTTCCCCGTCATTCCCGTTCGCCATCATGGCATCTAGGAAGATAATATCTGGCAGAAGTTGAGTAGCCATCTTAAGCCCCTTACGACTATTGTGGGTTAACACAACAAAATAGCCCTGACTTACGAGGGTCTGCCATATCAGTTCGCAGGCATCATCATCATCATCAATCACCAACACACATTCTGAATAGTGAGCCTTTGATGAATAGGAACTAGAGGTCATTAGAGTGGGCTTTGGCAGATGTTCATCATGGTTTGGCAGATGTTCATCACCATGATGAACATCTGTTACGATATCCGCCTCATTAATCACCTCAGACTCTTCCGAGGTGATTAATGGAGCTTTAACAGTCTGGGGAATTCTGAGGGTAAACAACGTTCCCTTATCGACTTCACTTTCAACCTTGACCGTCCCCCCCATGATTTGGACAAAACTCTTCGTGATGGTCAGACCCAGACCCGTACCACCGTATTCTTTGGTGGTGGAAGAATCAGCCTGGGCGAAGGCATTAAAAACTTTCTCCAGCTGCTCGGGCCGCATGCCAATACCCGTATCTTCAACACAAAAGTCTATCCATTTGCCATCCTCATCCTCAAATGGCATGACACTCATGGTGATGGTTCCCTTTTGAGTGAACTTGCTCGCATTGCCCAAAAGATTAAAAAGACTTTGACGAACCTTAACCTGGTCAGCATGCATCACGCCAACTTGATCAGAACATTGAATGTTCAGAATATTGTTATTTTTAGCGATTACAGGCTGCATAGTTAAAGCGACATCATCGATCAAGGGCATCACCTCAAACGTTTCCAGATGCATCTCTATGTGGCCAGCTTCTACTTTAGAGAGGTCTAGGATATTATTAATTAGACCCAACAAATGTTTGCCAGCCCCCTGAATTTTCTGTAGCTCCGGAATAAAGTCCTCTTGACCCATATCTTCCGCATCCTCTTCCAGCATCTCGCTGTACCCAATGATGGCATTGAGCGGCGTCCTTAACTCATGGCTCATATTGGCCAGAAATTCGCTCTTTGCCCGACTTGCCTTCTCTGCCTTTGAACGCTCGATCTCAGCGTTTCTCAGCGTTTCATCTGCTTTTTGGAGAGCTTCATCATTGGCTGCTAGACTCAGTGTTAGCTGGAATTCAGCTTTTTTATAGGCACTGATATCCTGCCAGGAAATGGACAACCCCTGTTGGGTGGGATTCAGCCGAAACCGAAGCCAACGAAAGCTGGATGTGAACTTGGTTTCAAATGTGACCACAGACTGTTGAGCCATGGCCTGCTGGTAGTAGTGTTTTTTATCCTGCCCCAGTTCTGACGAAAACATTGCCCAAAGAGACTGACCCACTAACGCTGATACTGGCTTACCCAACTCTTTGGCGGCTTGGGTGTTGGCATGGGTAATCAGCCATCGATGATTGACAGTGACCAAAGCATGGTCAATGCCCTCCAATAGGGCGCTGGTAATTTGTTCTGTTTTTTGAGCTTGTTGGGTGCGCATAGTCAGACCAACAATGCCCCCTACCACACCGGCAAACCAAACAGCGGCTCCTAGCTGAAACAACTTAGCTTGGGCATTGGCTGCTTTAAATGCAGCTTCATAGATAATGGATAAATTTTGGATTTGTTGAGTCGTGGGTAAACTCAATAATGACTCAGTGATTTGATTCACCTGCTGTTTACTCTCTAAGAGAGTTTTCATGTGCGTGAGAGCCAGATCGATATCATTATTTCCAACGTTGCCACCGTCAATTAGAGCCTGAATCTGAACTATTTTAGGTTGGATTTCTGCCGTCCAAGCCTGATCATTAGACAGGCTATAGAGGAGGATTTCTTCAAAGAGTTCTGTGAGCATGAGGGACATTCTCTCCTCTTGGTCACCGGCCTGTCTGATGTCATCTATTAGGTCAGTTAACAGCAGTAACGATTCTTTTGAGCGCAAGTCTTGGGCTTGAAATTGCTTGGTAAGATCGGCTTTTTTGTCCAAGAGCTGAGTCGTTTCTCCCAGAATCGCTTCGAGCTTTTGTGTATTGCGAGAACCCATAAACCTAGGCGGTTCAGTTAACTGTTTCTGCAGTGTTTGGAGCCGAGCTAATTCTTGGTTTATCGGTTCATAGGAGGGTTGCAACGTCAGACGAGCGGCTAAAATAGCTTCATTGACCGCCAAATCGCTTTGCAGTTGCGCTGAAAGATTCTGCTGATAGATTAAATGACTCTGATTGGAAAGTAAACGACCTTTGGCCAGCAGCCCCATCTCAATCAGTACAGCCCCCAACAAAGTAGCAATTTTGATCGGTTCCTGCTTCATATCACCTTCCTTGAGAAATTAGCGATCAGTGCGACTAGAAGCTGCAGACCTTGATCAGTATCCTTTTGTTGTAAGACATGGCACAGTGGATACTCGATCATGATTTAACTACTGGTTGGTCGTTGAAGACGTTGCTGATCTTTGGGATCATTAGAATCTGGAAAATCCCGACATCATGCCCATCTTCTAGATCGGTTCACCGGATAAATCAGCACCGACAATGAAAATTACAGGGATGACAGAGAGACCTCCCATGCAAGTTAAGTTCGATCAGAACTATGGGTTGTAAGGATGATTTGGGATAACACATATCAATACAGATAGACTAGACAATAATCTGGAAAAAACGGAGCGACACCTATAGTAGCGATCTCTACGATATTCTTTAAAAATTTACTTGAATCCTGTGAACTCCTCAAAACCTTTGCTGCTAATGCTTTGAGAGGCATAGGGAATATGAATTTTCTGGGTTTTGAGGCATTGTGACTCATTTTCAGAGGCTGAAACCCTTATTCCTTCGTTGACTGGCTAGTATGTTCCAAGTTAAAAACGTGCCTGTAATCGACGATAGGTAAGGATTTCAGCAAAACACAAGACTCGAGGAATTTACTGCCCAGAGTAATCTCTACGATTTCTTTAAGAATTTACTGTCCAGGCTGATGGGTTTTTAGATGCCGATTACCCGATTTGACCCAACGCTACATCCCTTGGCATTCGAATGGATATTTGAACCTAACGAACAGCAGCTATGTTCGATTCAGACAGATCCACAATATTGATCGAAATTTCATAAGTTCTTCTTTACGAATTTGCTCTCTGATTTAGCATTCCGTAGCCCCACGAGAAGGAAAAATAAAATTAATGAGTCCATAATTTTTTTAATCGGCAAAAGTAATCGCGCTGGAAAGTTTGTGACTAAAGACACAATTCAAATTTCTGCAGTTGGTCAAGTGATTTCAATATCCCAAAGATCGCGATTCTGCTAGACCACGGGTACCACCCCGACCAACTGACCGATGACCGAAGCGCTTAAGGAGGTGTATCCGAAGATCATGAGTAAGATTAAGTTTGAGTTGTCCCCCAAGCCTTCCCAGGCAGACAAAGCGACGCAGAGAAAGGTCGATTTGTCCCTGTGGCAGTTCGATGGGGGATTGAACGATCTAGCGCTTGGATGGAGCGTTGCAAGATTTTGGCCAAGAACTTTGAGAGAACCTTGATAATGCGACCAATAAGCTTAACCTATGCTTCGTCAGGCTAATGCTCAAGAGCATTGCATCTGCTTCTCAGAGATCTCAAATAGGCTCTTTAGAGAGTGAAGTAAAAAGAGTGAAGTGAAAAGAGTGAATACACAGGTCCATACCATGTGCTGATTTTGTTCTAAGGCTAGAAACCCATGCAGTACTTCATGCAAAAGCCGATAACCTATCCCCTCCTGGGAGGGGCTCCGGGGTGGGTTGACCGCTGGCACTAGTACTCGAAAGCCACCCTGCCTAACGGCAAACCTCCATCGAAGGCAGACCTAATGCAGTGGGCCGCTGGAATGATGGACTACCTGGACCGCCTCTTAAATGCTGGAACTGTTGCAGTTTCCATCAACAGTCAGGTGGGATTTTGCTTAATGGCCCGGACCAGGCCAATAACTTTTTTCGATACGTCGGGCAAAAGGTCTCCTAACGTTTTGATAATGTTATGAATCCCTTCACTACCTCCGGCAATTAAGCCAGTGGTCAGAATCAAATCCAGTACCCTAAACAGGTAAAAGCGAAAAATCTCCAACACCGACGTTGGGACAGGGAAATCGAACGCACCTTCTAGAGATCTCACCCCCACCAGTCCAATCAATAGCCCAAACCCAATGGCTGCCCTCAGAAGGTTCTGTCGCACATGGTTTTTATAAACCCAAAGGTTTTCTTTTGCATTGGATAAGCTGAGTTTCATTGCCTGAATACGTTCGCCTGGAGCACTATCTCCAACCTGGGCCTCAACCTGGGCCTCAACCTGGGGCAATAGGGTCTGGAGTTCTGCCTGAAATTCCTCTACCTTGACCGCCAACCGTTCTTTTTCCGGCGAGAAATAAACCAGCTTGTATACCTCTAGGGCACGCTCTAAAAAAAGAGCCACGATAATCAGGATGGTCAGCTGTTGGAGGACAATTTTAATCAGCAGGGGCTGCAATGAAGGGATATCCATGGGAATCAGAAGATAAAGCAAGCCGCCTACTAAACCGGTATAGAACGCATAACGGGCAAATTTTAGTAAGGAGACGCGGTCCATGAGATCGCCACTGCAATAGAGGTTTGTTAGAGCATTCTATTATCCATCGCAGATTGTCTAGAACTTCTATAGATTCTTCAGGGTCCCTTTGTGGATGGCTCTACCGGTTCTTCTGACTCATCCATTAAAGGGGCTTCGTACTCATTCGCTAAAGGGCCTTCTGGCTGATTTACCAATGCCTGTACAGAGCGAGGTACCCGATCAATCGGCTCAATGGTGTCTAAATCATCTCCCGTACCAGCCCCCAGGGTTTTGAACTTGCGGGCACTGACCAAAACCCGGCTTTCCAACGACCCCACCGCTTTATTAAAACTATCGACGGTGGTGTCTAACCCCCGCCGTACCTTTTGTAAATGGCCGGTAAACACCCGTATGCGCTCATAGAGTTCTCGCCCCAGCTGACTAATCTGCTGGGCATTTTCCGTTACGGCATCCTGTTGCCAGCCATAGGCCACCGCCTTCAGCAGGGCAATCAACGTGGTGGGGGTGGCTAAAATTACCCGCTGGGCGATGCCGGTTTCAATCAGGCTGGGGTCTTGCTCCAGGGCAGCGCTAAAGAAAATCTCCCCCGGCAAAAACAACACCACAAACTCAGGGCTGGGCTGAAACTGATCCCAATAGGCCTTCTGACTCAATTGTTGAATATGCCGCCGCACCTGCTGGGCGTGCTCCTTCAGCTTTGCCAGCCGCTGGGGTTCATCCATGATGTCCAAGGCCTCCAGATAGGCGGACAGGGGAGCCTTAGCATCTACTACAATGCGGCGCTGTTGGGGCAGCTGCACCACCATGTCTGGCCGGAGGGCACCGTTGTCCGTCACCACCTGCTGGCTAAAGTCGCAGTGCTCTACCATGCCCGCGATTTCCACCACCCGCTTCAGTTGAATTTCTCCCCAGCGGCCTCGCACGTTGGGGGCCCGCAAAGCCTTGGTCAAGTTGGCGGTTTCCGTTTGTAACTGCAGCTGCCCCGTGGCCAGGTGGGTGATCTGCTCAGTCAGCTGACTGTAGGCCACTAGGCGGTGGCGCTCCAACTCCTGCAAATAGGTTTCCACCTTGGTCAAGGAGGACCGCAATGGCTGGACCAAACCATCAATCGCCTGCTGGCGCTGCTGTAGTTCACTGCTGGACTGGGTGTGAAATTGTCCCAGCTTAGTTTGGGCTAAGTTTAAAAAGGCTTCGTTGTTGGTCTGTAAGGCTTGGGCCGAGAGTACCTTAAAGGCGTCTGACATCCGGTCTCGAGCCTGGTGCAATAAGGACAGTTTTTCCTCGGTGGCCTGCCGTTGCTCCTGGAGCTGGGTGCGGGCCTGGGTCAGATCGGCCAGCAGCTGGCTATGGTCTGTTTGCAGCTGCTGCACCTGGGCTTGCAACTGTTCTGTCCGGGCGGCTTTGGTTTCAGCGGCGGCCTGGTGGGCGGTTGCGATCGCACCCACCTGGCGCTGTTGTTCTAGACTCGTTTGCAAACCCTGAATCTGCTGACGCAGATCCCTCAGCTGTCCATCCTTAGTATGTAATTGCTCCACCATGGTGGCCCGTTCCGCCACCAAATCATTCTTAGCGCGCTCCCGTACGGTCTGGTAGCGCAACTGCCAGACCAACCAGCTGGCTGCAAAGCCTGCCCCCGCCCCCGCCAGAAAAATTACCGGCCACTCCATAGGCTAAGTACATAATTACTATTGCACCATAGGGTAACACCCCATCCAGTAATCGCAAAATCGGCTGCCCATCAGCCTAGCAACCAGCCATAAAGCTTAAGGGTTTTAGGAGATCACGTTCATTCCGTTACGGCTACCGGGTACCTTCATAGAAGGTATGAATAAGTATTGATATTAAGTAAAGCCAAATACGGTCGTCGTAGTTTGTTTTAGCCTAGGCCCCCATGCAAAACTTAAGCTTCTCCTAGGAAAAACTCAGAGTTTCAACTTTGATCTAGTTTATGTTTTGATAAGAGCTGGCCGGACCACAATAGGCCCAACCATCCATTTTCATCCACTGTCGCGATTCAATTCATCAAGAGCCTTATAGGGAATGACCGTTAAAAGCCCACCAGAGAAACCTGTCAGACCTCCAATATTGGAAAAGCTGCCCAACTATGGTACCCAAAGCGCTGAATGCCCCCGCCGGGCCAAAACGCAGCTGGATTTCATTATGCTTGCCGTCGAGGCGCTGGAACTGAATGCAGCTCAGCTGATGCTAGCCGCCATCAGAGATTTGGGTTTGCAGGATATCCTCAAAAGCCGGGTTCATCTATGGCGGTTGCGGAGTACCAACCCCCTACGAAAGTTTAACCAGCGCCAACCCCTCTCCCTAGAGGAAGCAAAGGCCCTGGTATTGGTGGTCTGTTACCTCTGTCGAAAGCTAACAGTGCTGATTCGCCAGCTATTTTTGGGCTATCAGCAACTGCAGGATAAGCAACTTTCCCTCGATCACCACTTTCGTTTGGCCCAATACCTGACCCGATTTCGCTCCCATTTCCGGGCGCGGATGAATCCTAAACGAGCCATGGTGCTGACCTACAGCACGGATGAAAAATTAGACGAGCTAGCCCTCTCCTTATTAACTCAGTTGCTATTATGTACCGGCACCCGGGGTGAAGAACGACTGTGGACCAGTCTGTTTGACGGAGAGGTATCATGACCATTAAACGTCAGTATGTGCTGCCCAACTGCAGCTTAATCTTAGAAGGACTCAGCACGGACGCGTCCGATGTGCTGTCCATTTTGGCCAATGCTGAATTTAAAATTATCGGGGTGGAGAAATCCCTCCAGGGCGGCTCAGATTTTTTTAAGGCCCTGATTGTGGCGGTGAGTGCCTATTGCCAGCGTTTGCTCAGCGGTCTTGAGCATCCGGCACACATGTCTTCCCAGACGTCCCTCGTGGCGGTGGAACCGGATTCAGGTCAATATCATCGCCTCATCCTTAAACCTGAGATCCTGGATGATATAGCGCGGGAATCCCTAGCTCACTCCGAGGCCAAAACTATTAAACTGTCTACGGTACAGCTGTTTGACATGGCTGAAGCCATCGATCAGTTCTACGCTGACAACCAAACCCTGCCGGACTTGTCAGTCAAATTGGCCCCCCTTCCCCGCCGGTATGTTAGAGCCTCAGAGCCCCTGGCCCAACGAGCCATCCCCCCCCTATTGGGGGCTGGTACCCTGGCGATCGCAGCCTTGGGACTATTCTTCTTACCAGTACCAGAACTGGTCGAACCCGAGGGTCTAGATCAGCAGAATACTGCTGCCCTAGAAGATACCTCGCCAGCAGCGGGTGATGAGCCCGAGCCCACTGCTGAGCCCACTACCGAGCCTGCTACGGATGCCACTGAGACCCCAGCCGATCAGGCTACGGTCGATGCACCGCCGAGTCCGATTACCGATAGTGCTCAGCTGGCAACATTGCAGCAGCAGGTGCAGCAGCAAATTACCGGCAAGTTGTCCGGTGATGCCACCTTTGAGCAGCCCCTCAGCTATCAGATCTCGGTCACTCAAAACGGCGATATTGTTGGCTATAAACCCTTAGATACGGCCTCTCTAGAAGGGATAGACAGCACCCCCCTTCCCGGCCTGACCTATGTTTCCACTGAGGATGCGATCGCAGAATCAGTGGCTCAGTTTGCCGTCACCTTTGCCCCTGACGGCACGGTTAAAGTCCTGTCCGATCAAATTGTCACCCCTGAAACCGTCACCTCCGAACCCGAACCCCCAAGTCCTGGCGCAGAAGACAACAAAATAGAACCGTCAGCTAGCACATCAGCCCCCAGAGAAATTAATGGTGAAACCAGTAATGAAACCAGTGGGGAAGTGGCAGATAGTTCACCTCAATCCGCCAGTACAGCAGGAAATCTAGGAGCGTTGGTAGCTCAACCGATTCAAGATGCCGATCGCATTTACGAGCTGAATGAGGAACTGCGACGCACCATCATTAACGCTCGAGCCAACGATTGGTCTGGCCCAGAATTGCGTTATCGTGTCCGCCTAGACAGCGACGGTACCATCACTGGTTATGAAGCCGCTAATGCACCAGCCGAGCAATACGCCAATGAGTTTAAGCTCCCCAGTTTAGTTAAAGTACCTGCCACCGAGAAACCCCAACTCGATTTTCTGGTCGTCATTAATGACTCCAGGGTCGTAGAGGTTAACCCTTGGAATGGATGGCCACGATAAACCCGAACTATCCCCAACGCTGCCAGTCCCCTCCCCTGCCCGCCGTCCTTGGGTAAGCTATGGGACAGATATCCTACTGGGGTTGGGGCTACTGCTGGCGGCTATGCCCATGGCCTGGTTGTTCGGCACGGCCATAGCCAGAGTCATCGCCGCACCAGCCAAGCAAATTCCCCTCCAGGAAGTCATCCTGCGTCGTACCAATCGTGTGATTACCGAAATCCAGCGCTTGCCCAGTCGCTGGCAGCCCGCACCGCCACCAGAAACTCGCATCGAACCCATTCCCATTCCCACCCAGCCCCTGGATCCCCTAACCCAGCCCCCGGCTGCCCTAAATAATCGAGAACAGCAGATCGCCAAAGAAGAACTAGCCGCACTCCAACAAGAATTTGAAACCATCCACAAACGGTTATTAGACCTCGAAAGCAAACTCGGCCAGGCTCAATCCACAGCAGGGGTGGAAAGTAGACTAGCTAGTCTAGAAAAGCGATTGACCCCAGCGCCAAAACACCCCTCCGCCACCCTACCGGTTCAGCCCCAAACCTCAGAAACCGCTACCAACCCACCGCCAACCGATGATTTGAAAACTCAACATCCTTTACTAGAGACCACCGAACTCAAAATCACCCTACCCAGCGATGCCCTCTTTGCCCCCGGCTCGGCTCGGCTCTTAACCACTGCCCCCGGTCTGCTCGCCAGTATTTTTGAAGACCTAGCCCAATACCCCCATGCCACCATCCTGATCGGCAGCTATACCGACGACCAGATGGAACCCTCCCAAAGCCTAACCCTAGCCTTTCAACAAGCCACCGCCCTCAGGGCCTATTTATCCGGCAATCTACCTGACCATCGTTGGGTTACCATCGGCTATGGTCAAAGTCACCCCCTCACCGACAACAGCACTCCCCCCCTTCGTCAACGCAATCGCCGCATTGAGATTGCCATTGATCGTCGCTAAAGTCAGGATGGTAAACCCAGTCCCAGTTAAAACCTAGATTAAAACCTGTGGCTTGCCCTCAGCCAAAACGACTTTTCTAGATAACCGTTCTGGACCTGGCCAAGGTTTAATCAACCGACTAATGCCGTAACTTCCACCCCTGTGTCCCCCCCGCAATGAAAATTGTCTACTTTGGTACCCCTCAGTTTGCGGTACCTAGTCTGCTCCGTCTGCTCAACGATCCAGATTTTGATGTGGTCGCCGTTGTCACCCAGCCAGACAAACGGCGAGGTCGCGGCAGCAAAATGACTCCATCCCCTATCAAAACAGTGGCCACAGAGGCGGGTATTCCCCTGTGGCAGCCGCAAAAAATCAAGCAAGATACGGCAACCCTTGACCTTCTAAGATCCTGTCAAGCCGACGCTTTCGTAGTGGTGGCCTATGGACAAATTCTCTCCCAAGAAATTTTAGATATGCCCAGGTTAGGGGCGATTAATGGTCACGGGTCCATCCTGCCCGCCTACCGGGGCGCAGCCCCCATCCAATGGAGTCTTCACCATGGCGATGCTGAAACCGGTGTGACCACCATGCTGATGGATGCTGGCATGGACACCGGGCCCATGCTACTCAAAACCACCATGCCCATTGGGCTGCTAGACAATGCCTGGACCGTGGCCGAAACATTATCCCAACTAACGGCTGAGTTACTCCCCAATACCCTGCACCAACTCGACGGTCAGACCCTTCGTCCCATCCCCCAAACCCCAGCCCAGGCCACCTATGCTCCACTGATCAAAAAAGCCGACTACACCATCGACTGGCAACGTTCTGCCCTCGCCATCCACAATCAAGTGCGCGGTTTTTATCCCAACTGCGTCACCCAATTGCGTCAGCAGCCCCTCAAAATCAGTGAAACTATTCCCTTAATTGAGAACGTTTGGCCCCAGCTCCCCCCGGATTACCAGCCCCTAAAGGACCTGTACCGCACCCTGCAACCCACCCCACCTGGCCAGATTGCCGCCCTTTGGAAAAACTATGGTCCGGTCATTGCCACAGGCGAAGGCTACCTATTACTGCGTCAGGTACAGCCCGCCGGCAAAAAATCCCAATCGGGCTGGGTCTTAGCCAATGGCAATCGGTTGGCCGTCGGCGAACAGTTAGGGACCCCCTAAGGGACCGTATAGGGGGCAAAAAATAATTAACTAGGGACCCCCTAAGGGACCGTATAGGGGGTAAAAAATAATTAACTAGGGACCCCATAGGGACTGTGTAGGGGGTAAAAAATAATCAACTGGGGACCCCATAAGAACCCTGTAGGGGGCAAAAAATAATCAACCAAAAGAAAAGCCCCTGGTAACCAGGGGCTTTATGATGTCCAGAAGAATGCCAGCCCGAGCTTAACCAGCTACTAAATAGCCCTGAAACGTTGCCTTACGGCGACGTAAATGCTTCAGCGCCTGCTGCTCCAGCTGGCGGACCCGCTCACGGCTAATGCCCATGCGCTGTCCAACCTTGGCCAGGGAAAGCTGAGTACCATCCGTGAGGCCAAATCGCAGATTGATCACCTCTTTTTGCTGGGGAGTCAGCTCTGTGAGCATATTGCGAATATCTTGCCGCAAAGACTGCTGCATCGTGTAATCCTCTGGGGATGCAGTGTCATCCTCCAGTAGCTCCTGCAGCTCAGTATCCTGGTTATCCCCAATGCGCACATCGAGGGAAATAGGCTGACGGGACATGGTTAGATATTCCCGCACTTGCTCAGCTGTCAACTCAAGCTCCTGACCAATTTCACCTACCGTCGGACTACGACCCAGCTTTTGCGCCAGAACCCGCTGTTCACGCTTGATTTTATTCAGCTTCTCAGTAATGTGAATCGGCAAACGAATGGTCCGCGACTGCTGAGCAATGGCCCGGGTAATCGCCTGACGAATCCACCAGTAAGCATAGGTGGAAAACTTGTACCCCTTCATGGGGTCAAATTTTTCCACACCGCGTTCTAGCCCTAAGGTACCCTCTTGAATCAAATCTAGAAACTCTAGATTACGCTTCTGGTACTTCTTGGCAACGGCCACCACCAGCCGAAGATTGGCCTCAATCATTTTACGTTTTGCCCGCTGGCCATGCAGGAGCTGATGAGCTAGCTCCGTTTCGGAAACAGCAGCAGATTCTGCCCACTCGGCCCGATTCGCATCCCGACCCAGTTCTTCGTCTAGCGTCTCCTTCATTTCCTGTAAAGCCATCAGACGCTGAACCTGCTTACCCAAAACAATTTCCTCTTCATGGGTAAGTAGAGGTATACGGCCGATCTCTTGAAGATAGGTACGTACAGTATCCGTGCTAAACGTAACTTGGGCAGTTCGTTTTGGGGCTTTCAGCTTGGACATAGCTCTTAATGGACCTCCGCTGGAAAAGTGTGTCAGTGTAAGGAATGGTCTTAAACCTTGAGACCGTGGGTTGAATTGTTTTAGATAGTGGTCTGTAACGGTATACGCAGAGCACAACAAACCGGATTGCAATTGGGTAAATTGCCTTAAATTCCGTCTCGAACGCCTAGGTCAAGGCCGAACATGTACCTATATTTCTGAAAAACGAACTCAAGTCGGATTCATTATGAGTTTAATTTTACCCTGGCTACTGGGTTGAATTAACTAGATGAAACATCTCTCATAGAAAGCCTAAACAGCTCTCACAAAACACATCTTCATACTCATTACCCTAAATTAATCAGATGAGAAATAAACATCAGCTAAACTTAGAGTTTCCTGAGAGATTCAGGGGTAAACGACAATCTCCACGTCGTCAGTATCACTCAGACAGTTGAGTACACAGGTGCGGTTTTCCTTGGGCAATAACCGAACTAACAAGGCCACCTACAGATTATCTTTTACATTCGCCTTGGATATATTTTGCTAACCTACCCAATTGGACGATTAAGTAATGCAAAACTCTAGAGGTAATCCAGGAACAATTCTGTAGCATTTGGAACAACTTCTGTCTTATTTCGAGACTAGCCTTAAGAATTCATACGCACCACAGATGATATGAATAGAGGTCTATGAATGAAATAAATACTGCTCTTTTGCCTCCAATACAAACTAAAAAATTACTTGAGATAGCCTGGTATCGGAAAATGGTATCATGATTAGTTCAAATGAACTATATTAGCGAGCGATTTAGCTTAAAAATATTTACAGGAACTATGCTTGATTAGCAATAAGGAGCATTCGTAACTCGTTTACAGCTGGCTTAATTATCAGTAATTACTGAGAACCCGATGTAATGAGGCAGCTTCAGGAGAACAGGAAAACCATACTTGGCGGCATTGTAACCATAGTTTTGGAGTTAAATCCTAATTGCTGTGACACCTATGTCAATTTCGAATAGTGTCATAGCCATGACCCTTATTGCTAATCATAGTCTTTAAGGATGGCGGGCGTCATCCCTTGAAGCCTAGAAAATACGGACTAACCTGGGTAGTTTCACCATCAACATGGGCCAAAGCCATCTCAAATTTGGGCTGGATTTGGGCTGACCTGCCAGCCCCATAGCTTCACCACACAAGCCTTCCCCATGTCCAGAACGGTCGTTTTTCCGGAGAGAAAACTCCAGGCTTCAACTTGGAGGTGGTTTATGCCAGTTAATTGATCAATGTTCGTAAATAATTTCTATCAATGGATATTTTTACGGCATCCTGAGGCCAGGATGCCTTTCAATAAGTATGTTCCTAGTCAAAACCCCATAGTTTCCAAAAAGGGTTGGTCGTCAAGAATACCTAAGTTTTCTCGGTATTCTAAAAGTCTGTGTATCATTGGGCACCTTGAGCTTGGTTGAGTACCCATGATCTATTCAGCTGATCAAGAAATTTTATGGCTTCGAACAAATCTTCCAGTGGTTCATCTTCCCAATCCAGTCACAATAACGATCCAGGGTTTTGGCAACAGCTGGACAGGGACTTTCCTTTTAAAGGGGTGGATGAAGAACAACTACGTCAACAAACAGAACAATGGGTCACCTGTGCCAGTGAACTATTGGGAACACCCCCCTCGCAGGTAAAAAAGACCACCAAACGTTAAGCCATGGCCTGGCAATGTTGCCACCCTAGGTACAGCGCTCGCGGTACGTGGAAGCAGCCTTTCCACTTGCCGCCTTTTAAGGACAATAAAACATCACCCTGACGATTTAGATAGCCAAACCACTCTCCATGCTCTGGATCGTTAAATCGTGACCAGGCATAGTTATGGACAGTGCAATACCACTGCCAGCAGTCTTCTCGTTGGGTAAGACGATAGGCTAACAATAGGGCCACCAGGGTTTCTAAGTGGACCCACCACAGTTTTTGGTTCCACTCTAACTGCTGGGGTGGATGCCCCTTGCGGTCCAAAAAGTAAAAAATACCTCCGTATTCGGGATCCCATCCTCGCTCCAGAGTTGCCAGGGTGGTATCAATGGCTCTGTTAATCAGGGCCGTATCCTGCCGCCGCTGGCCAATATCCATCATGAACCACATGGCTTCGATGCCATGGCCCGGATTAAGCAACCGTCCTTCGAAACAGTCCAAGGGTGAACCATTGGGGGCAATGTGCTCATAGACCAAACCCGTCTCGGGCTCTAAAAACTCTCCCATCACAGAATGAACGGTCTGATCCAGCACCGCGTCTAGACGTTCAGAGGTCAGTAACCAATCCATTTCCAGGGTAAGATTCGCCAAAATCATCGGCACCGCTAGGGACTTCATCGGGCGAGTCCCCGGGTAAGCCTTGTTGTACTGTCCCTTTGGGTTGTCTTGACGACGCAATACGTTGTCATAGGCCTGCAGGGCAATATCCTTAGCCCTGCTATCACCACTGGCCTGGGCATATTGGCTAAAGGCCATGGCCGCAAAGCAATCGGAAAAAATATTGTAGGGCTGCACCAAGGGGCGACCTTGGCGATCTAGAGAAAAGTACCAGTTACCGGCCGGATCGCGACCATGCTGGACTAGGAAATCCACCCCGTGGCGGGCCACCGCTAGCCAATCAGAACGCTGTTCTAACCGGTTGTATAACATGGCAAACGTCCAAACCTGCCGATTTTGCAGCCAGATAAATTTATCGGTGTCATAAACCTGGCCTTGCTGATCTAAACAGGTAAAGTACCCCCCATATTCATGATCTAAAGAATACTTCTGCCAGAACGGCAAAACAGACGCCAACAACGTGCTCCGATAGAGCTCGGTCAGGGCATTAAAATCACGGGCAGATAAACGTTCGATGAGCATTGGAATCAGCGTCGAAAAGCAGCGTAAAATTTACGTAATTACACTATCTCACCCTTTTCCTGGTTTCACTTGGGATACATCAGATTAGATTGGTTAGTTCAGTATTGATGGGGGAATTCTATGGCCGTGAGGCATCAACGGGGCACCTACCCAATGGAATAAGTCATTACTGGATATTTTTTATGTTGACGTCTGATGAACTAACCGAACTTAAGTATCAAGAGATTTTAGGCTACCAAGAAACTGTGACCAATGCGGCTATCAATAGTAACGTCAGTAACGTCTTCAGCCTGGCCAATCCCCAAATAGGTAGTCTTTTTACGGCGCTCATCACTAGTTTATTGATGAGTTGCTGCGCTATGATCTTCATGCCGAGTCCAAGCCACAAAAATCAACGCTGACAAGGTTTAAGATAGCAACGGTAAAGTTTCTGACTGCTGATAGGGTATTTTTGTCAGCATATTTTCCAACTTTAGGCGAACATTCTGGCCATTAAGGAAAAGAATGTTGTTGGAATACTGAAAGGAAAAAGTTAGGCTGTACTATTGATTGAGAACCTGAGTTTTGCCCTAATGGCAATTTGAGGGTAGCCAAGATTGATTAGGAAATCCTTCGAGTATGGCAATACGGCGGCGAGAAGTACTAGCAGGTCTGTTTGCAACGGGTAGCTTAGCGACATGGGGATTAACCAGTAAAGCGGCCCATGCCTACGACGTGACGATTACCCCTACCGCTCCCCAGTTAGGGGATACCATCTCGGTGATTGTGCAGGCTAGGGATAGCGCCACTCCTGCACCGACGGTGATGGCAAAGGGTAAAGCGTATGCCAGCTTTCCATTGTCTAATAATCGTTTTCGAGCCTTTATTCCCACTAGCCCCCTCGATTCTCCGGGGAGTATGACCATCCAGGTGAACGGTGCGGAGGAAACCCGTAACCTGACGGTGGGTCTGCGGAATCGGAGTTTTCCTACCCAGCGGATCACCCTGCGAGGCAGTGGCAGCCTAGGAACAGATCATGAGTTTGACCGGGTGGATGCGTTTAAACAGCTGGTCAGTCCTGAACGACATTGGAACGGTCCGTTGCTCCGTCCAAGTGAGGGGCGGGTGAGTTCTGAATATGGTGTGCGGCGTTATTACAATGGCGAATTTGCTGAAGATTATTACCATCGTGGGGTGGACTATGCTGCTGGTACGGGTACTCCGGTCGTAGCACCGGCGGCTGGGTATATTCGCTTAGTCGGTCGTGTAAGTGATGGCTTTGAACTCCATGGCAATACCGTTGGCATCGATCATGGTCAGGGTCTGTTGAGTATCATGATTCACCTCAGCCGGATTGATGTGAATGAAGGTGACTTTGTGAGGGCAGGTCAGCGTGTGGGGGCGATTGGTTCTACAGGTGCTGCCACGGGTCCGCATTTGCATTGGGGGCTATACATAAACGAGGTGGCGGTAGACCCAGTGCCCTGGCGCTATGGCGGTTTCGAATAAGATACAGTGCCTGTCTGAATAGTAATTGCCAACAACAGTAATCGCCGTGTTGTTGTTGGCGGTGATCTATAACAATCCCACCATCATCCCCGGGCATTTTGTTGCAGATGATGATTGGTAGACCTGTTGCAAAATAGAGGGTAATAACGCCAGTGCCTCCATGGCGAGTTAGCGTCCTGCTTATACATCAGCTGGGCGTCAGAAAAGTCCAACAGGCAAAATCAATTTAAATCTTGCATACTAATCAAGGAATAGCTCCCCTGTGATCCCATGCAATATCGTCGATTTGGCCGCACAGAATTACAAATGCCGGTGTTTTCCTGCGGTGGCATGCGGTACCAACATTCCTGGCAAGACGTACCGCTATCTAAGATCCCAGCAAAAAATCAGCAAAACCTAGATGCTACGATTCACCGCGCTGTGGAGCTGGGCATTAACCACATCGAAACCGCTCGTGGCTACGGTACTTCGGAAATTCAGCTGGGTAAGGTGCTGCCTACGTTGGATCGCGATCGCATCATCGTTCAAACCAAAGTCACCCCCCGCGCAAACCCGAAAGAATTCCTCGCTACCTTCGAAACGTCCATTCAAAACCTACAGCTGGACTATGTGGACCTGCTGGGGATTCACGGCATTAATACCCATCAGCTGCTGGACTGGACCCTACGCCCCGGCGGCTGTATGGACGTGGTGCGGGACCTCCAACGGCAGGGCCGTGTGCGCCATGTGGGCTTTTCGACCCATGGCCCGACGAATGTCTTGGTGGACACCGTTAACACCGGGCAGTTCGACTATATGAATCTGCACTGGTACTACATTTTTCAAAATAACTGGCCTGCCATTGAAGCGGCACAGAAAAACGATGTGGGGGTGTTTATCATTAGCCCGTCGGACAAGGGTGGTCATCTGTATGCACCGCCGCCGAAGCTGATGGATCTATGTGCCCCACTGAGCCCTATGGTGTTTAATAATCTGTTTTGCCTGAGTCATTCCCAGGTGCATACTCTGAGCTTGGGGGCAGCCCAGCCCAGTGACTTTGACGAGCATATGAAAACGCTGCCGCTCATAGACCGGGCGGATGAGGTGTTGGCGCCGATTTTAGCGAAGTTGGAGCAAGGTGCGATCGCAACTCTAGGCGAAACCTGGTACAAAACCTGGAATGTCGGCTTACCTACCCCCGCCGACACCCCCAACAGCATCAACATCCCCATCATCCTCTGGCTTGGCAACCTGATGGACGCCTACGACATGACCGAGTATGCTGCGGCCCGCTATAACCTGCTGGGTGGCGGCGCTAGCCACTGGTTTCCTGGTTCTCGGGCCGATAATGTGGCCTCGTTGGACCTCAGCCGCTGCTTACAGCACAGTCCCCACCAGGATGTGATTCCCCAGCGGTTGGCGGACATTCACCAACGGTTGGCTGGGGCACAGGTTAAACGCCTGTCAGAATCGTAGAACTTGCCTAACCATAAGGGGCTATTGCGTTTAGAGTATTGGGCAGGACTACCAGGTACATGATCATGTCTCTTACCTCTATTTCCCAAGCCTCCACGGCTCCACTTTGGTGGCAGATCCAGAGACCTGGATCCCTAACGCTTCATAGTCTCCAAATTTAACCCGGTAATCATCGCGCCAGTGGGTTAAAACGACTTCTAACAACAACTTGATCGATTGACCTCAGCTGATCATCGATTCTCTCTCCCATCTGGGCTCATGGACGATTTAACGCTCATCTAAAACAATAATGTTGGGTTCCCGCGTCATTCGAAATTTTAACAATTGCCTTGTTACAGCGTAACTCGATCTATCAAAACTATGACTCAATTCGAGTAATAGTAGTCACCCTTGGATCAATAATTTTCTTGCCCAACCCCGGAAACTTAATCGCTAGACATATTTTATTGCCTGCTCCAAAAATATGGGTAATGCTCCCTTCCCCAAAGGCATCATGCATCACCTTTTCCCCCACCCCCCAATCATCCTCATGGGTACCCGGCTTGTGTACCTTAGGTTCAGGATTCTTCAGCTTTGCCGACTGCTTCGACATTACCTGCATCTTCGGCAACGTTGTGGCCGTATTCGACAGAATATACTCCTCCGGCAGCTCACCCAAAAACATGGAGGGCGTTGCCATTTCCCGCATGTTGCCATAGAGCCGTCGTTCGCGGGCATAGGTCAAATACAACCGCTCCTCAGCCCGGGTAATGCCCACATAGCAAAGGCGACGCTCTTCTTCGATAGCGGCGGCATCATCTAGGGAACGGAAGCTGGGAAATAGCCCCTGCTCCATCCCCACAACAAAGACAACAGGAAATTCTAATCCCTTGGAGGAGTGGAGAGTCATGAGGGAAACGCTATTGCCCTGCTTGTCATCGTCCATGTCTGAATTGAGGGCAGCGCTGGCTAAAAATGTGAGTAGCGTAGCGTCTTCGTTTTCTTCTTCGAATTGGATGACGGCGTTGTATAGCTCATTGACGTTCTGGATGCGGTCTAGGTCTTCGTCGGTTCCTTTTTCCTTCAGGGCTCGCACATAGCCAGAATCTTCGATCACCTCTTGCACCAGCTGGGAGGCGGGCATGGTTTCCACCTGTTGCTGCCAGCCTTGGATCATGGTGGCAAAGCCTACTACGGCTTTACTAGAACGACCGGCCAAGGTTTTGGCAGAGGTCTCGTCGGCCAAAATTTCCCATAGGGGCACACCCAACTCCACCGCAGCTTTTTCCAAGTTTTCCAGGGTGGTTTTGCCGATGCCGCGGCGGGGGGTGTTGATGGCGCGTTTGAGGCTAATGGTGTCGGCAGAGTTGGCGATTAGCCGTAGATAGGACAGGACATCCTTAATTTCGCGACGGTCATAGAACTTAAGTCCGCCAACAACTTTGTGGGGCACACTATAGCGGGTGAGAACTTCCTCAAAGGAACGAGACTGGGCATTGGTGCGGTACAGAATGGAAAAATCTCCCCACTTGAGTTCGGGATTCTGTTCCATCAGAATGCGGATTTGACCGACCACATAGTCCGCTTCCGCCCGCTCGTCATCGGCTTTGAAGCAGAAAATGGATTCTCCTGTGCCCCTGGTGGCCCTGAGGATTTTGTCAATGCGCTCGGTGTTGTGGTCGATCAGGTGGTTGGCCACTGCGAGAATGTTGGCAGTGGAGCGGTAGTTCTCTTCTAGCTTCACCATGGTGCGGGTGTCGTCGTCTGGCATCTCGTCCCCAAAGTCATTCTGGAAGTTCATCAGAATGGTGAAGTCAGCGGCCCGGAAGGAGTAAATGGACTGGTCGGCATCGCCCACTACAAAGACGGAGCGTTGGTCCCAGTCGTCAAATTTTTGGTTGGATTCGCCATTGGTGGTGAGGAGTCGCAACAGATCGTACTGGGTGCGGTTGGTGTCTTGATATTCGTCCACGAGGATGTGGCGAAAGCGTCGGTGCCAGTAGCCGAGGACCTGTTCATTTTGGCGGAACAGTAGCACCGGCAGACGGATCAGGTCGTCGAAGTCGAGGGCGTTATTTTGGGCGAGACCGGCTTGGTAATGGCGATAGACATCGGCAATGACCCGGCCTTTAAAGTTGGGGTTCTCTTTGTCATATTCGTCCGGGTCTAGGCCCTGGTTTTTGGCATTGCTAATAGCAAACCGGACGGAGCGGGGGTTAAACTTGCGGTCGTCTAAATTGAGTGTGCTGACGACAATATTTTTGACCAAGCTCTGGGCATCGGATTCGTCAAAGATGCTAAAGGTTTTGGTCCAGCGGTGCCCGGCGCGACTCTGGTACTTCTCAACGTCAAAGCGCAAAATGCGGGAACAGAGGGCGTGGAAGGTGCCGATCCACAGGTCCTTGATGAAGGTTTTGTAGACGTAGGAACGCAGCTGCACCTGTTCTCGCTCGGGCAGCAGATGCAGGGGCTGTCCGTGGCGGCCCATGGCTTCTTGCTCGGCAAAGAGCCGTTCGATGCGGGCTTTCATTTCCTTGGCGGCCTTGTTGGTAAAGGTGACCGCTAGCAGATTCTCGGGATCGACGCGATGGTTGAGGATTAGGTTAGCGATGCGATAGGTGAGGGCGCGGGTTTTGCCGGACCCAGCCCCAGCGACCACGAGCAGCGGTCCACAGTAATGTTCGACGGCCTGGCGTTGGGCGGCGTTGAGCTGACTGAGGAAATCGGAGGTGGGCATTAGGGCGCGAGGGGGCTTTCCGGTAGTGTATTGATTGAGCCAATCAGTATCCTAATGTAGCGGATAAATCCTATCCCAGTTGAAACCTGAATCTTCCTGTAAGAAGAGTCGACTGTGATGGATGGGGAGCAGTGAGTGGATTCGTTGTTAGATAGCAGATGGGGGTGACCATGGCCAGTGACATAACGGGAAAGGCGGCGATTATTGGCTGTGGCTATGTGGGGCAGGAGGTGGCGCGGCTCTGGCGGCGGCAGGGGTTGACGGTGACGGCGACCACCACGAGCCCGGAGCGGGTGGAGGAGTTACGGACGGTGGCGGATCGGGTGCTGGTGCTGAAGGGGACGGACCCGGAGGCAGTGCAGGACTGTTTGGTGGATCAGCAGGTGGTGCTGGTGTCGGTGGGGCCTAAACGGGGGGCGAACTATGGTGAAACCTATTTGGGAACGGCTCAGACATTGGCCCAGGTGTTGCCCCATACGGCGGTGCAGCAGCTGATTTATACGAGTACCTATTCGGTGTATGGACAGCACCAGGGAGCGGTGGTGACGGAGGAGACGGGGGTAGAACCGGCGACGGCAAATGGTGAAGTAATTGCGGCAGCAGAACGGACGTTATTGGGGCTGTCGGGCCTGGATGTGTGTGTGTTGAGGCTGGGGGGAATCTACGGGCCGGGGCGGACGCTGGAGCGGATTTATAGTCGGGCAGCGGGGCAGACGCGGCCAGGGACTGGGGATGAATGGGCAAATTGGGTGCATCGGGAGGATATTGTGGGGGGCATTGAGTATGTGCGATCGCACTCCCTATCGGGCATTTACAACCTGGTCCAGGATGAGATTCCGACGGTTAAGGAATTGATTGATCGGGTTTGCGATCGCTACCACCTAGCCCCTGTTACCTGGGACCCAGCCCAGCCCAGCGCCAGACCCTACAATGCTAAGGTTTCCAACGCCAAAATTAAGGCAGCAGGCTACCAGTTTATCCATCCTAGTTTTTTCTAACCGCGCAGTCGGCTATGCTCCTAAGGAGATATAGGCCTTGCCCTATTGCACATTTACCTTGATCACCGAGCCATCCTGCGGTCCCAAAATCACCTGTAAGGGTCTTTGTGCTGCGTGGGCCTTAATTGCCTCACGGTAGACCTCATATTTTGTGGGTAGGGTCTTTTGCTGACCCGCCTGATCGACCGTTAGCTCATAGACAACGGACTTAATCAGTTCGGGTGCTTCAGCCTGTTCGTTTTCGCCCTGGCGGAATTCGACGTCATTGACGGTGGGTTCGGGGGGCAGTTCCGGCCAAAATAGACCTTCGCTGTCGGGGCCGGTAACGGCACTGCCGGGGCGGACGCCGTTTTGGTTGGCTAGGGAAACGGTGTCGAATTTTTCCAGGCGGGTGTCGTTGGGGCGATCCTGGCTGTTTTTCTTGTTATAGCGTACCTGCCAGGTGTAGGTCACGGTGGCGACGGCGCTGTAGTCGGTGGTGGTGAAGTTAGTGGTAACGGGTTGACAGGCTGAGAGCGCCACCATCCCCCCCAGCAACAGGCCACTGGCGTAATGTCTACCTAAGATCATGGATTATCAGGTCTCCGTATAACTACGGTTATCCTATCAATCAACCACCACCTCCCCTTGCGCAATGCGCAGGAGCCTTTACCGATAAAACAAACTTGGTATATCCCAATGGCCACTGAGGCGACTTAAATTCTGGACAGATTATTATCAAAAGGTCTTAAGAAATACTGAAGAAAATTGATAAAAACGATGAATTGCAATTTGACGAGTGCTCTACGGCAGATGGTTTCTAACTATGGTTGGCGGGCTGTGCTGGCTGAGTTGGCCCAGCTTTCCCTCGATCATGGTGAGCATGGGAATGCCGATTTATTGTTGCAAGTTTCCTCTGATCTTTCGCAGCGGCGTTAGGCGATAAAACTTGGTCCGCTAGTATCTTTGGAGCGGGCTAGGTGGGACCAGGGTGTTATAGGGTAAGGGTGGTTAAAAAACGATATTGGCTGGCGAGGTTGGTTAAAAGACGATATTGGCTAGGGTGTTTGCTGGTGCTGGCCTGCAGTCTGTGGCTGATGCCGGTAGCCCAGGCGGCCCCCCTTTGTCGTTCGGTGGCTGAACACCAGGTGTGTGTGCTAAAAATCACCCGCAGTGCCAAATACTATTGGGAATATCGGGCTGAGGTACAGGTGGATGATGTGCGCCGTCCCATGGGGCGCTACAACTGCCGCACGGGGGAGTACGTTAGCCGGGACGGTCGTCATGTGTCTGAGGATATTGCTACCCAGGTGATCTGCGGGTTGTTTAAGCATTAGCGCTCCCAGTTTAGACTTGGGTTTGGCTTTAGGTTTAGGCCCCTAACGCCATGGAAAGAGCTACCCATCCTTTAGACAAGCAGATACTATAGAGCATTAATCGCTGATCTAGAGGGATATATGCCGACCATCGCTGTGATTGATTACGACATGGGTAACCTGCACTCGGCTTGTAAAGGTCTGGAGTTTGCGGGGGCCACACCGATAGTGACCGACCAGCCGGAGGTGCTGCATCGGGCGGATGGGGTAGTGCTGCCTGGGGTGGGGGCCTTTGACCCGGCGATGAAAAATTTGTGCGATCGCAACCTGACCCAGCCTATCCGGGACGTCATCGCCAGCGGCAAACCCTTTCTGGGCATCTGTGTTGGCCTACAACTATTGTTTGAAGCCTCTGAAGAAGGGGTGGAATCGGGCATCGGCGTACTTAAGGGCACCCTGCGTAAATTCAAGCCAGAACCTGGTATTACCATTCCCCACATGGGTTGGAATCAGCTCCACCTCACCCAGCCCAAGCACCCCCTCTGGGCCAACATTGCATCCGAGGAGTGGGTCTACTTTGTCCACTCCTACTATGCCGAAACCACTGACCCGGCCATTGTCTCCGCCACCGTCACCCACGGCAGCCAGACCGTCGCCGCCGCCGTCACCAAAGACAATTTAATGGCGGTCCAGTTCCATCCCGAAAAGTCTGCCAAAACAGGGCTACAGCTGTTGGCCAACTTTGTTGACATGGTCACCGCTCCCAGGGCCACCCTTGACATGGTTAACCAACCCGCTGTTGTGAGTTAGTCTTCTGTTAAGGGTGTCTCATTGTCAATGGCGTCTAAACCCTACCAACGCATTCCCATTCAAGACTGTGGCGAACCCCTGGTGGCGATTCCCCTAGAACAGTTTGCCGTGGTGGAGCCCCATCCCTATGCGGTGTTGGGTGCTCCCTATGGCGAGCGGTCCCCATACTATGTGCGGCAGGGGGTACTGGCGGCCCTGCTCCAGGCCCAAGCCAACCTGCAACAACAATATCCCGGCTGGCGGATTCAAATTTTTGATGCCTATCGTCCCATTGCGGTTCAGCAGTTTATGGTGGACTACACCTATGGACAACTGTTACAGCTTTGGCAGCATGAACACTCTGGAGAAACAGACAGGCAACCTCCCCAGGAAGAGCTGCTAAACCAGGTGTATCAGTTTTGGGCCGCCCCTAGTCACGACCTGGCCACCCCGCCACCCCACAGCACCGGAGCCGCCATCGACATCACTCTAGTGGACCACCAGAACCAGGTGGTGGACATGGGCTCCGCTATTGATGAAATCTCCCCCCGGTCCTATCCAAATTATTTTTCTGAGCAGACTAGCTCTGAGCAGACCACGGCTGACCAGTCCGGTGCTGACCAGCCCGGTGCTAAAACCTTTCACCACCATCGCACCATCCTGTCCCAGGCCATGGATTCCGCCGGGTTTCGTCAACACCCCAATGAATGGTGGCATTTCTCCCTGGGGGATCAGCTCTGGGCCTGGCTAGGTCTCACCCAGGCTGCCGCCAGCCAGAATGCAGCCGTCGCCCACTATGGCCGAGCCCAGTAAACCTCATCGGCTAAACGTTACCCAATAAACCGGGCCATTGGGCTATGTAAACCTTTGTTTCCCATGGCCGTGAATAAGCTAAAACCCCCAGCAATACCTGGAGTTGTCTATAGCCATTGACGGATGCCTTCGCCGATGGCGATGTAGTTTCCTGGTGCATATGCCATGCTGTCTCGATCGGATTCTGACCAAACCCCATACTACGTCTTAGTCTCTGAATGGGGTACGAAAACCTTGGTGGCAGTCCATGCCACCAGTGTCCAATCAGCCGAAAAAATTGCCAGGCAGAACGCCGGCAAAAAAGACGGCTGGGAAGGCATCCATAAGATTTACCATGCCTTCCCAGCGGGCGATGATGCCTAAAGCGAATGGTTGGGCATCCCGGCAAACGCCCTATCCCACTACCTGGGCCAATATCTGCTGCAACGCCGCCGTCTCCATTCTGGCCCCATAGGCCGTCACCAGCTGGGCGGAGGCCATGGAGCCCAAGGTGCCAGCCTGGGCCCAGCTCAATCCGTGGGTAATGCCATAGAGCAGGGCGCCGGCATACATGTCACCGGCGCCGACGGTGTCAATGGCCTTTACCGGATAGGGGGCGATTTCGATTACCTGTTCCCCGTCGAAGAGAATGGAGCCCTGGGGACCTCGGGTAATGGCAAAGGTGTGGGCCAAGGTTTTTAGGTAGTCAATGGCTACGGCAAAGTCGTCGGTATCTGCCATGAGCAGGGCTTCGGACTCGTTGGCAAAGAGCAGGTCCACCCCGTCGCCAATCATTTCTAACAGCCCTGGCCGAAAGAATTTCACCATGTTGTAATCCGATAGGGACATGGCCAGCTTCCGCCCGGCGGACTTGGCCAGATAACGGGCCTTGATGGCCGCCTGCTTGCTATTTTCGCCGGTGACTAGAAATCCTTCGATGTAGGTGTAGGCGGAGGATGCGATCGCATCCGCATCCAAATCTTGATCCGACAGCTCTGATGAAATCCCCAAAAATGTACCCATGGTCCGATCCGCATCCGGCGTCACCAGCACCAGACACTTGCCCGTAATCCCCGCTGCCGCCGCCTGGCCCGTCAGGTTTGTCTCCACCCCACAGTCCACCAGATCCTGGGTATAAAAGTGACCATAGTCATCATCCGCCACCTTGCAACAATAAAAGGTGTGGCCCCCCAGCTGGCTAATGGCAATAATAGTGTTAGCCGCAGAGCCACCACAGGACCGCTTGGTATCATAAGCCTTAAGCTGGGCCAGGGCAGTATTCTGCACCGCCTCATCCAGCAGGGTCATCACCCCCTTGTCCATACCGATGGTCGCCAACGTATCTACGGACAAAGCACATTCTATATCCACCAGAGCATTGCCCAGGCCGTAAACATCATATTTGGGTGGATTTGTGGTCATGGTAATCGCTAGGGAGATGGATAATTTTGCTCGCTTATTATCCCGCTCATCACCCTAGGTCGCAATGGAACAGGTAAATGGTTTATTAACCATTTACAGTTAAAAGCCTGAGAACGGGCTGCTGTCAGAGTACAGAGAGTCCTTGCTCCAAAGAGCCCTTTGCTCCAGAGAGCCCTTTGCTCCAGAGACTAGAAAATGTTGCCCGTAAGTGGGCGAATGGAAAGCTTAAACAACTATTATCGGGTGCTCGAATTAGCCCCTGGCAGTACCCAAGAAGAGATTAAACAGGCCTACCGAAAGCTTGGCCAGAAATGACATCTCGATAAGTTTTCAAACCAGCCAGACCAGTTAGAAACAGGCCGAGAAAAAGTTGATTTCGATAAACCAGTTGGCAGGACTTTTAACAAGGATGCTGAGTTGAGCGGCATAGTGGGTAGCCCGTCTGGGTAAGCGATCAGCGGAAATGAATCATTCGCTTTGCCCCGGACGTATAACTTTCCCTCCTTTTGCCGCAAACTGACCTTTGCCAACTGCTGGTTAGTTGCATGCAGGTGGAGGCTTATATCACCTTTTTCAAGTGCAAAATTCTTCCCCATATCTTCCCTAAAAACAGTCCACAATCACCTGTTTTCAGCTTAAAAAAGCTACTTTGAGGAAGTCTTTTTCAGTATATTAGCAAAGGCTGAAAGCCTTGCTACCAAACGGAGAGGGGGGGATTCGAACCCCCGATGAACCTAAATCCATAATAGATTTCGAATCTACCGCATTCAACCACTCTGCCACCTCTCCAGGGGCCTATATTAAGCCTTTGCCCAAGGCCAGTCTATTCTACACCGAGGTGCACGCCTCTAGCCTAGACGGTTCGACTTCGTCGAGCTAACCAAATTGTAATGATGCCATAGAAGCTATAGCTTATGACTACGAGCCAAGCGGGAATATTTCCGACCGGTAGCTGATTACCGGGTAGTTGATTAAAGCAATGAACCAATGTAATTAAAATCTGAACTGGTATGGCTAAAGGCCATGCGATCGCACTTCCCGCCAAGGGCCAAATCAAGCTAACCATGGCGCTAATAAATCCGCCCAGACTCACCAATGTGATTAACGGCGTGACAATGGTGTTCAAAATAATGCTGTAGGACGGCAGAACGCCAAAGTGATAAAGCTGCAGGGGTAATGTCCAAAGGTAGGCTGCAATGGGGACCGATAGCAGCGTTGCGATCGCACCCGGCATCCAGTCCAAGCGTTTGGCCAAAGCTGTGGCCATCACCATCAGCCCCAAGGTGGCCATCACACTCAGCTGAAAGCCAATATCCCAAATCCAACGGGGGTTCCAAACCAATAATAAAAACGCTGCCAAGCCTAAACAGGATAAAGGCTTGACCTTACGCTCCAACGCCATACCCAGCATGGCCCCAAACCCCATGAGCGCAGCCCGCATTACGCTGGGCTGTAATCCCGTCAACCCCACATATATCAGTAGGGCAAGGCTGCCCCCCATGGCCTTAGTCCGGGCCGGTTGCCAATTGAGCAGCGATAGCACCAAACCTAGCACCAGAGCAACATGGAAACCAGACGCCGCCAAGGTATGGGCTAACCCCGCTTGGATAAAGGCATCGCTCAGATCATAGGGCAGGTCCACCGCTTGCCGCCCCAGCACCATGGCACTAATGAGCGTGCCTTTGTCTCCCAGCCAACGACCTTGAGCTTTGACGATGCGTTGCCTCACCTGCCAGAGGCCCGGTTGGGGCTGTTCTGTGTTGGGTAATTCATCTATATACTTAGCGCTCAGTCCGGCAAAGCTACCCTGTTTAGCCAGGTAGGCCTTAAAGTCAAACTCCCCTGGCTGCTGAGATGCACTGGGTTCATAGAGTCGGCCCGTTACTTTAACGACCTGCCCTGGATATAGATTTTCCGTTTGTTCTATGGGGACCGTTACATATAATTTGCCGCTAGCCGGTTGTCGGCTGATAAAAGCGGCATCCTTTCCTCGGTTTTGGACACCGTGGGTGTCGAGCCAAAACTTGCCCTTGCCACTGCGATTTACCTGGGGCAGGGAGATCACCTCTCCGTAAGCGCTATAGCTGCCGGGCGCATATCGACTGACATCATCAACCGCTGGTTGAGGGATACGCCATAGACAATAAACCGCTCCTACTGAGGCGATGATTCCTGCCAGGAGCCATTGACGTCCCGTGGGTCCCAGCCGCCATTGCTTGGGCATCCAAAAGCTACATCCCAGCCCCACGATGACCAGCCCATAGCTGGCGATGGGCTGATGGAACTGACCGAGCTCAATGCCCGTGGACATTAACCCCAGAATATAGCCACAACAGATAACAATCGGTCCCCAAGATGTCATAACGATTACCCACAGAAGACAACACCAAAAGCGCTGCTTCTAAATAGGAGCAGCGCTTTTGGTTATATTTCCCGAGGTTCCTCTTGAAGTAGAGGCGCGTTTTTGATCCTAGGGCGTGTCGCCTAGGGCTTACCGCTTAAATAGATAGGCCCAACTTCAATCCCAAGGCGGCATGGAAGAACATGAGAGCCAAAGCAGCCGTACCAATGTAAGCATGGACCGTGCGTAAAGAGTCTTTGCCCCCAGCAAACTTGCTCATAGAAATCGCGCCGTTGAGGCCCAACAATGCCAATACGGCGGAACCGGTCCAGAAATGGGGGCTTTCCAGAATGGGTTGATCTTGCATTACCAGGGAAAGCAGACCACCGGTATAGCCCATACCAATGAATGTGGTCATCCACAGGGCCACCTTTTTGTGAAACTTGCGGACAGGCATAGAGGCCATGGTGGCATCTGGTTCACCTGTGCGAATTTTCCAGCCGGCGATGGCCGCACTGCTACCCATAGCAAAAATGACGATGCCCATCATTGCTGGATGACCCCAGTGGGTAATGGGTTCGGGTAAACCAAACTGGGCAAACCAGCTGGCAATCGGTTCTAAATATGCTCTTAAACTAGAAGCCACGGCAAATCAATATCCCTAACGCGTTGATCTTTGACTTCATTCTTGCAGGGGTGTTCAGGTGTCGCAATAGATTTGTCCTCAGGAGTCACCTAACTTAATTAGGCCCATGCAATAGTTGTATGTGTGCTTAATTTTACGAGTAATCGTAGCTATCCTTTGCTTCAGGCCCTTTTTTCGTTGATCGTTATAGGTTTGGATATCAAAATGATGTTCCACCGGGGCTAGGGAAATATAGCCAGCCAACAGACCAAAGGATGTGGTTCTGGAATAAATCAGATGGTTACAACTGGTGAGTAAAAAGAGGTCTAATAAAGCTTCAATGGCATGTTCCTTCAAGTCAGGGCAGGTTGTGTTGCCATGGGCCTTTACCCCTGGAGGTGGTAGCCACTTATCCACCACGGAAACATGGGGATAGAGACTGCTAATTTCAGTTTCTACATCACGGTTGTCCGTGGCTAGAAAGATGCGGGAATTGGGATAACGTTCCACATGGTTGGCCAGAGCCCTTTTGTACCATGGGTAGCTGATGGCCTTATCGGATTGTCTGATGTGGATGCCAATGGTGGGCTGATCGGTAAAATGCTGACGTTTAAAGGACTCTATGCGGTCTTGAATGGCTGGGGCCAACCGTAAATGCCGATGAAAGGTCTCCCTAAAGATGCTACCTTTTGGACTTTTTTTGAAGTGCTGATATTCCCCTGAAAATGCTGGCCGCAGCCGATCAATTTCTTCGTTGTACCCCGCGGCAATGACGATGTCCTCCGGATAGTTCACCTTTCTGACGTCATAGGCATACTTTCTGAGGACGGCTTGCCCCATGGTATCGAGTAATTCCACATCCTTGGCGATGGCTTGGCCGATGGATTCATCCATCCGGCCAAGCCATCGCCAAGGATAAATGGATGCAGCCTCAGGAATGGTTTTTATAAAAGGCGTATTTTGCAGCTCAAATAGATCAAAAAATACGTTCTGACCATCACTGGAATAATAACTATCCCGCCAGTCAACGGCTAAAATTCGACCACTGATGCGGGCATAAAGGATGGCGGTGACGAGGGCAAAAATCCGATTCCCCAGGCCTGCCGTGCCTTTGACTAGCAAGTATTTATCCATGGCTTAGAACGTCTTAGCTGCCGCTACTGGGGCTGTAGGAGTGGAAATCCTAGGGTTTCTCTTTGTTCTAGGTAAACCTGGGCCACCCTGCGAGCTAGATTTCTGACTTGTCGAATATACCGGGTTCGCTCGGTTACCGAAATGACTCCCCTCGCGTCTAATAGGTTAAAAGTATGGGAGCATTTGAGCACAAAATCATAAGCGGGCAACACCAATTCCTTATCCAATAGCTGTTCAGCTTCTTTCTGATACAGCGTAAATAGATTAAAGAGCAGTTCTGGATTGGAGGCTTCAAAATTATAGGTGGAACATTCGATCTCACCCTGCATGTGGATATCGCCATAGGTGATGTGATCGTTCCATTGAATTTCTGCGATCGCATTCACCTCCTGCAAGTACATGGTCAATCGTTCTAGACCATAGGTAATCTCAATGGACACCGGCTTACAATCCAACCCGCCACATTGCTGGAAGTACGTAAACTGAGTCACCTCCATGCCGTCCAGCCAAACTTCCCAGCCGACACCCCAAGCACCGACCGCTGCATCTTCCCAGTTATCCTCCACAAACCGGATGTCATGATCCTCCGGTTTGATCCCCAATGCCCTGAGGGATTCCAAATATAGGTCCTGAATATTACTAGGCGATGGCTTAATCAGCACTTGGTACTGGTAATAGTGCTGATAACGATTTGGATTTTCCCCGTATCGACCATCGGCAGGACGACGGCAGGGCTCAACATAGGCCACTGACCAAGGTTCTGGTCCAATGGCCCGCAAAAATGTGTGGGGACTTTTCGTACCCGCCCCCTTCTCCGTGTCATAGGGCTGAACAATCAAGCATCCCTGCGCCGACCAAAACCCGTGCAGCGTAGCAATGACAGACTGAAAATTCACCGCACTTTCCCCTACATATATATGTATGACCGTCACATTCTCCTCTGAAGTGAGGAAAAAGCGCTAGTACCCCCACCAGAAAGGTTAACTGAGTAGCACTCAGCTAATGAAATCAGTAGCAGCCACTTAATACCTAAAGTCATAACCCACATGATCCATTGGCATCAGGCGATACCAATTAACCCCGAGGTGATCCGAGCGGAAATTTGTATAAAAGAAGACAAAGGAAAAGTGAAGAAAAGCGGGGCAAACCTGAGTCATTAAGCCTGAAACCCTTTAATCACAAGGGATCAAGAAGTCAAAAAAATAACTGACGAATATGTTGACTTCGTCCAGACGTACCGCTATATTAGTAAAGCGCTCGAGACGGAGGGGATGAAACCCTGACAGAGAGGGCGCAGAACCTAGACAGTTAAATAGTTTGAGATTCTAGAAATAATCCTGTTAATTTCTTTTAGTTTGAAATTG
>NZ_JAYGIG010000141.1:0-32047 GCF_034932105.1 Leptothoe sp. PORK10 BA2
TCACTGAGTTTGATGCGACCCTTGGGCTTGCTCAAGGAGGTTACCAATTCCTATATTTGGATTACGCTAGCTGATAATCTCTGTAACCTGGGAAAACTCTCTAATTTTTTAAGCCTGAGTAGTTACTAGCTATCTCACTAAGTTGTTGGTCATTTCAATAACAAAAGGGGTGCGTGTTTGATGTGTCTCGAATTAGGGTGAAAGCTAATGGTTTTCTTTTGCGGGTTTTTCTGGGCCAGGTTGCGATCGCAACCTGGCTTAACAATGGCAATAGCAGATTGACCTCGCCCTCAGATAACCTCAGACCGAGGTCCATTGCAGGAGCTTTTCTTACTGCCTGTATACGTGTAGAGTATGGGGCATAAGGGCTACAGGATCTCAGACGGCAAGGACGTAATTTTAGTCCATTTTTAGTCCAAGATCATTTAGCACCTCCTTGAATGCCTTCATTTTATTGAATTTTATCTGATTGATTGGTTGCGGTATACGCAACTAGTCAGCCAGGCTTTCAATGCAGCATACAAAAGCAAGCTCCAATACCTCATCCCCTCCCGGGAGGGGCAACGGGGTGGGTCAACCGCTGATGCCAAGAATCGATTCCAGTTTGATCGCTGATGAGTTTTCAGCACCAGGGGTAACAGCAGCTTATTTACCTGAAGATTATCCAGATTTGACAGCGACTAATTTAGCAAATGCATGGCTCTATCCAGATACCCATGCTAACGAGATGGACGGGGCTATTCAGCTACAAGCAGCATCGCCTGTAGCATCCGGCGAAACTGCTGCTGCTCCTCGGTTCGCGCTAGAAAGATATCTTCCACCATGGGCCAGGGGTAATACATTGCCCCAGATTATGGCCTAATTTCCATCAAAGTTGGTAATTTCCACCCCAGAACCATGGGCATGGGCAGGATTATGAGCAAAGGTCGGTGGGATGGGTGTGTTGCGATCGCAACACACCCAAATTTACCAACTCCCCATAGGAACAATAGAAACCGGATCAACCCTCAACTCATCTGTAAAAACAATATATTGCTCATGCTCTCTACCCAGCCATCACCCCATGTCCCCCAACCAAGAAGCCGTCACCACTGCGATCGCAGTTCTCCTATCCACCACCCCCGACACCCGCCTGGGCCAGCTACTCAAAGTCTGCCTTGCCGCCAAAGTAGACGGAGACGCCAGCACCAAAGCCCAAGACCTGTTTCAAGACACCAGCAACCTAGTCCAATGGGTGCAAGAGGTGATCGGCCATGACGGCCAATATACCCCCGACGAATGGCAAGCCCTGGGGGAAATGGATCTGATCGACAATGTTGAAAAATTTGTAGAAGAACTCCTGACCGAAGTCGAAGCACTGTAGCCTTAGAAGCATTAGCCTAGCCAGACATGACTTATCGTTATGGCAGCTAAGCCAACGTTGCGCTCAAGGGTGTATATATGTCTCTATTTTCCTTCTCCGGTCAACGTCCTGGCAATTTAGGCGTTAACCAAGGTAAGCTGCTGGCCTGCCCTGGCACACCCAACTGTGTCTGCAGCCAGGCTGACCCCAGCGACAAAGAGCACTTTATTGACCCGATTACCAGCGATAAATCATCCGAAGATGCCATTTCATCCCTCAAAGCCATCATTGAAGGGATGGAACGCTCCACCATCAACGCAGCCACTGCCGACTACCTCTACGCCGAGTTCTCCAGCAAGCTCATGGGCTTTGTGGATGATGTTGAATTTTATGCTGGACAGACAGGCGTCATCCATGTGCGAGCGGCCGCCCGCCTAGGCAAGTCCGATCTGGGGGTCAATCGCAAACGGGTAGACACCATTCGAGAAAAATTTCAAACTGCCAACTGACCATGAAACCAGACCAAAACCCTGGCATGGAAAAAGTGGATCAATCCAGTCCAACGTCATCGTCAAACCGTTTGGCCCAGACCACGTTGGACTACCTCATGTCCCTTAGCTTCCGCCAGGGGGACCTACAAAAATATCTCAATGACATTGCCCATGGTGTAGCGGAACTAACCGCCATGGATTGGGCTGTTGTCACCCTGAGTTTAGGAGACTTCAGCAAGGTCCTAGCCAGCAGTCTTGACTGGGACAACGAGAATGACGAACCCTACCCGATCCACGGCTCAGTAGCCAAAACCGTGATCCAAACCCAGCGCCTGCTGACGGTAAAGGACACCCAGTGTGAAACCCATTACGGCGCAACTCCCGAGGGCTATCGGGCCTATTTGGGGGTGCCCCTACAGTCTCCGACCGGCAAGCTCCTGGGCACCATTTGTTGCTTCCATAAACAACCCAGGGACTTTGCCCCAGAAGAGATTCGATGCGTGGAGCTATTTGCCGAGCGGGCCACCATCGCCATTGATAACTTTCAGCTATATCAGCAGCAGCTGAAGTTCAACGAAACCCTAGAAGCCGAAGTAGCCAAACGTACCGCCGAACTAAAAGAGGCCCAGTCCCAGCTGATCGAAAAAGAACGACTGGCAGCCATTGGTGAATTTACCTCCATGATTGTCCATGAAATTCGTAACCCGTTAACCACGGTGCGCATGGGTCTCCATGCTTTGAAGGCGTTGGACCTGGGGGAACGCGATCGCAACCGCCTCAGCCTCGCCTTAGCAGAAGAGAACCGCCTCAAGCAATTGTTAGATGGCATCTTGCAATATGCCAAACCCCAGATCCTAGAAACCGTCCGCTGCGACCTCAATCAACTACTCCAAGAAACCGTCGAAACCCTAGGACAACAGCCTGTCATTGCTGAGCGCAGCCTGCAGGTGACTCTGGCCGATGTAGCAGTGCATGTGAGTTGCGATCGCGACAAACTAAAACAAGTGTTGATCAATCTCATCAGCAATGCCTGCGAAGCCATCAACCCAGGAGAAGCAGTAAACATCTCTCTCTCAAAAACAGATCAAGCTTGCCTCACCGTCCACAATGGTGGCTCACCCATTCCCCCTGACATTCTCGCTCGCCTCACCCAACCCTTCTTCTCAACAAAGTCTTCTGGCAATGGATTAGGCCTAGCCATCGTCAAACGCATCATCGATGCCCATCAAGGCAGCCTTACCTTTACCTCCAACCCAGAAACAGGCACCACAGCCACCGTGCAACTACCCCAAACCGAAAGCAACCTTTTTTGAATATGAGAATTATCAATCTTAAATAAAGATTAATGATTCTCAAAAATAGACTCAAATTAACTTCATTAATCTTAAGCTGAGACACTGAAGCCCCTCGAAACTATCTCCATTCAAGACTAATTAGTCTCAACTCTAGACCAACCTCAAGGCAAACTAATCTTGAATTGAGACGTGAAAACACACAAAATTGTCTCCAATAAAGATTGAAATGTCTCAAATCTAGACCTACTTCAAGGCAGTTCAGTCTTGAATTGAGACTTCAGCTTTGTAGCTCATGGCCTACCAATCCAGTCGTTGGATTATGCTTACCGTTGTAAATTTAGTTGGGCATCCCTAATGCTGAGCTTAAAGCCCTACCACAAGCCACTTTTTAACTATCGAACTCAGGTTTAAAGGTGCGGTAACCCGAGCCGTGGAAGACGATGATGATAGTCATCACTTCGCTGACCCTTAACCGGGAGTGATAGCTTTTCGGCTGGCCATCCCACGGCAGTCGAGCGATATCTCGCTCACACAGTCGCTCAAACTCGCGGTAGAAGTCGTCAACGTCACAGCAGATCTGGGACATGGCTGAGGTGCTTGGAATTCAACACTTTGAGCGTAACCCCCAGCTTTTTTCAGCGCTCCATTCCTTGTCGACCTCAGGTTAAAAAAACGTTAAATGTAAAATTTAATACTTTTTCCGCTTTAGACTGGAGGGGTGAAGAGTGATCGCAACATCCGGTAGTCACGCAAGGGACTGAGTTATGCTGGCATTGACGGTCGTTATTGATATCGAGACAATTCAAGAAGAAGCTCGTCAGCTCGTGGATTGCGGTAAGTTAAGACGGCACCAGCCCATTTATCGCCTGTGCACCTTTTTCCCAGCGCGAGAACGAGAAATCGTCGAGCGGGAACTGGTAGCCCACGACTATTTTTTGCGCGATCGCGTGATTGATCTCCTGAGCCACGAAGACTGGACCAACGACTAACCGCAACCATGGCACCTCATCAGCGCGCTCGAGCCGAAAGTCCCATGCTGAGTGTCGTGGCTCTGGGGGGCAATGCGTTGTTCAAACGCAGTGAACCCTTGATGGCTGAGCGACAGTTACAGAATATTCGCCAGGCCACTACGGCATTAACCGATCTAACAAAACACAGTGAGCTGGTAATCACCCACGACAATGGGCCTCAGGTCGGGCTTTTGGCACTTCAAGGCGAGGGCCTACACCGCTGCCGCCCTATCCCTTAGACGTGTTGGGGAGGGCAAGGCAATCGGCCATGGTTAATCAGGGGTGAACAGAATTACAACATCTCCAAAGGATAGTCTTTGGCAGGAGCCGCTGACCATTCCCACATGGAACCCGCATAGTTTTTGACTGAATATCCCAGGGAGACCAACACCGCTGCCAGCCAGCCAGACCGAATTCCCCCGGTGCAATACACAACAACTTGAGTTTCAGGGGTAATGCCTGCTGTCAAAAGCTTTGACCGAATTTCATTCGCTGGCAGCAGCCTGCCATCCTGGCCCATAAACTCTTTGAAATACAGATTAATCGCTCCGGGGACATGGCCCCCTCGCTGTTCTCCATAGGGAGTCTTGCCCGCATATTCCCGCGCCTCTCGGGTATCGATCACCACAAAATTCTTCTCACCTAACTGCGCTTTAAGTTGGTCTCGCTGAATCTCCCAGGTAGTGTTTCGCTCCACCACAAAATCTCCAGGTTCAGCAGCCCCATTCCCCTGACGCACCGGCACCCCGGCATCTACCAAGGCCTTAAAGCCCCCATCCACCAGCACCACTTGGGAATGGCCCAGGGTACGCAGCATCCATACAATGCGGCCATCTTCTCCCCAGCCACCGGGAGGGTCCGCAAACACCACCACCGGGGTATGTTGGGAAATGCCTAAAGACTGAAGTCGTTGGGTGAGGGCAGCATCCTGGTCCAGCAGCTTACCGGCCAGGACCGCATCGCCAGGAGAAAACTGTTTCCAGTCCGCATAGACAGCATTTTGCAAACGGGTGAGGGCCAGCTTGCGCGTATCCAACAGGGTAGCCCCCTGGTCAATCAGCTGTTTGGCTTCCGTAGCGCTCACAATCCACCGCTGTTCTAATGACTTTGCCGCCTGGGCCGCTGCTAGTTCTGCTGAGTCCGTAACAGACGATAGGGGCCGTTCGGATTCAGGTGAGGATTCAGAAAGCGATTCAGGTAAAACACCCTCTCGCTCAAGGGGTAAATTGTTTTTGCGCCATAGGGACATGTCTCCCTCTAGGTGGAGGACCGAGTCCACCCCCGCCTCCCGTAAGGTTTGTTCCGCAATGTTGGCTCGGACTCCCCGCTCGCAATACACCACAATCGGTTCGTCCGGCAGTTCATCTAGCCGGTCACCCAGTTCCTGAAAGTGGATATTAATTGCTCCTGGAATATGACCTGCTGCATATTCCTCCGCCGTACGCACATCCAAAATAAACGGAGCAGCCCCCGATTCGATCTGGGTGACTAATGCCTGTTGAGATATCTGCGCACTGGTTTCCGCCATTGCACCACAGGCCGCCAAATGAAGACAGAGGCAGGCCACTAAAACTAAATTGCTTCCCTGGCGATACATCGTTGTTCCCATGACCCGCCATGGCCAGCTACGCCTAAAAGTATAGGGGCAATTCCTTGGAAAACCTGCATGCACGATTGGGCTATGGGGTATACACATCTGGAAGAGTGTGACCTAAAAGGGATATTTGGCCTGGGGTTTTCCCTCATCCTAAATCCTTCTCCCTGGGGGAGAAGGACTTTGAGGCCAGCTATGCACGGTAGCTAGGGTCGGGCAAAGGACTTTGAGGCCAGTTATGCACGGTAGCTAGGGTCGGGCAAAGGACTTTGAGGCCAGTTATGCACGGTAGCTAGGGTCGGGCAGGTGAATCAAACTAAGACTATATAATCTCAAATTGAGTCTATAAGAAGACAAATTAGTCTTAATTTAAGACAAAAGGATCTTAAAAAAGATTTATTAGTCTTAAATTAAGACTAATAAAAAGACAGGATGTCTCATTTTTAGATTGCCTTGACCAACATCCTGGCGTCTTTAACCTCCAATTTGTGACATGGTGCGACTGTAGGCACCGGTTGTGCCCGATTCCCTCATCTTGAAGTTGATTTCTGGCTTATTGGCCACTAGGGCACCAACACGCTCTCGAATTGACTGGATTGATTCCCCACCCCTCAGGGCTTCCCGTAAATTCAGTTGGCCGGTTTCATTCAGCAGGCAAGGGCGGAGCCAGCCGTCGGCGGAAAGCCGCATGCGGTTGCAGCGATCGCAAAAGCACTCAGACATCTGACTAATGAACCCCAAAGTGCCCTTTGCCCCTGGAATTTTGAACACATCCGCCGGACCATTCCCCCGAATGTTCGACTCTTCTAAACCCCAGCGATGGCGAATCTGTTGTCGAATGGTTTCAGAATCAATCCATCCCTTATCAGAAAACAGATCGTCATTGCCAATCGGCATAAATTCAATAAAACGCACATGCCAATTTTTATCGAGGGTCAACGCCGCCAAATCTAAGATCTCATGATCGTTTACCCCTGGGATGACAACAACGTTGAGCTTAAGCGGGTCAAACCCTACCTGATGAGCCGCTTGAATGCCATTCCACACCTGGTGCCAGCGCATTTGGTTCGATGCCGTATCCCTAGCCCCAGGGCCAACAATGGCCTGAAACGTCTCCGGTTGCAATGAGTCCAAACTGATGTTGATGCGGCGTAAACCAGCATCATATAAAGGCTGAGCCAGTTTCTCTAACTTAAAGGCATTGGTGGTCAAGGCCAGATCTGTTGTCTCCGGCAGCTGGGCAATAGCCTGCACCAATGGCACAATACCTGGACGCAGTAAGGGTTCCCCCCCAGTCAAGCGAAACTTAGTAAACCCTAGAGGGATAAACACCCCCTGCAAGAGGGTCAAAATTTCGTCATGGCTAAGCCAAAACTCCCGTAGCACATAGCTCAGGTCAGCCCCCTCCGGCATGCAATATACACATTGAAAATTACAACGGTCGATCAGGCTAATGCGCAGGTAGTCAATCGGATTCATAGGCTTATGGAGGGTCTGCTCGCCGGCTCTTTATTATGAACCACCCTTCCTAAGACGGAGACGAATCTCTGGGAACCATTTTAGGTATTTCCTGCCAAACAGATACCCCTAGGTCAATCGGCTCAAATTCTGATCAAGAGTTTAGAAGATGGGGTATTACCGCCATCGGTTTGCTAATCTAGATAAAATCTTTTTAAAACCCCCCTAGAAAATCCCTAATATCAATCCCTATCCTCCCTAGGCAAGCATTAGTTCACCTGACATCAGGGCCCGTGATATCCGTCCCTTAAACCTCCTTTACCCCCAGGAAGCACGCCCCAGGGACGCCCCCATACCCATAAAAATTAACGTTTCCCTGTCCACCTCAGCATCAGGATTTAACTCGTGACTGCACCAACTCCTACCATTACTGACACCGTATCTGGGACATCTCCTGGGTTCGACCGCCAAATGCTGATTATTCTTGACTTTGGCTCCCAATATTCTGAACTGATTGCTCGCCGCATTCGCGAAACTCACGTTTACTCAGAAGTGCTTTCCTACCGCACCTCAGCCGAGAAAATTCGCCAGCTGAACCCTCAGGGCATCATCCTTTCGGGGGGACCTAACTCTGTTTATGCTGACAACGCCCCCACCTGCGATCCCGCCATTTGGGACCTGGGAATTCCAGTCCTAGGCGTATGCTACGGCATGCAGCTGATGGTGCAGCAGCTGGGCGGCCAGGTGGAAACAGCCGCGCGGGGTGAATATGGCAAGGCATCCCTCCATATTGACGATCCCACAGACCTGCTGACCAATGTGGACAATGGCTCCACCATGTGGATGAGTCATGGTGATTCGGTCACCCAACTCCCCCCAGGATTTGATGTGTTGGCCCACACTGACAACACCCCCAGTGCCGCTGTGGCGGACCATGAACGGGGCTTTTATGGTGTGCAGTTCCATCCAGAAGTGGTGCATTCCGTCAATGGTCAGGCGCTGATTCAGAATTTTGTCTATCACATCTGTCAGTGTGAGCCTACCTGGACCACGGAGGCATTTGTCGAAGAGGCCATTCGTGAAGTCCGGGCCAGGGTCGGTGATAAGCGGGTTCTGCTGGCCCTTTCCGGGGGGGTGGACTCCTCCACCTTGGCCTTTTTATTGCATCAGGCCATTGGCGACCAGCTCACCTGCATGTTTATTGATCAAGGATTCATGCGGAAGGGAGAGCCCGAGCGGTTGGTGGACTTGTTCGATAAACAGTTCCACATTCGGGTGGAATATGTCCAGGCCCGCCAGCGATTCTTGGACAAAATCGAGGGCATTACGGACCCTGAAGAAAAACGTAAGCGCATCGGTCACGAATTCATTCGGGTTTTTGAAGAGGAATCTAAACGCCTGGGTCCCTTTGACTATTTAGCCCAGGGCACCCTCTATCCCGATGTGATCGAATCTGCCGATACCAATATGGATCCGAAAACGGGGGAGCGGGTGGCGGTCAAGATCAAGAGCCATCACAACGTGGGGGGACTGCCCAAGGATTTGCAATTTAAGCTGATCGAACCCCTGCGCAAACTCTTTAAGGACGAGGTGCGCAACGTGGGGCGGTCCGTCGGTTTACCCGATGAGATTGTGCGACGTCAGCCATTTCCGGGTCCAGGTTTGGCCATTCGCATCCTGGGGGAAGTAACTCCAGAGCGGCTCAATATTCTGCGCGATGCAGACTACATTGTGCGGGAAGAGATCCGCAATCGTGGTCTGTACCACGATTTTTGGCAGGCGTTTGCGGTGCTACTGCCAGTGCGCAGCGTCGGGGTCATGGGGGATCAACGCACCTATGCCTATCCCATCGTGCTGCGGTTTGTTAGCAGTGAAGATGGGATGACGGCGGATTGGTCCCGTCCCTCCTACGATCTCCTAGAGGCGATTTCTAACCGCATTGTGAATGAGGTGGATGGGGTGAACCGGGTGGTTTACGATATTACCTCCAAACCTCCTGGCACCATCGAATGGGAATAGGTCTTTAAGCTACCGCCGCCCCCTTGGGGCGGGCAAAGATCATCCGACCGGCGGAGGTTTGTAAGGCTCCGGTCACAACCACTAAAACGTTGTTGCCAATGTAGCCCTTACCGGCCTCCACCACCACCATGGTGCCATCGTTCAGATAGCCAATACCCTGGGAATCTTCCTTGCCCTCTTTAAGGATTTTGATCTCAATGTCATCTCCGGGCAAATAGGAGGGTCGAATGGCTTTGGCTAGATCGTTAATATTTAAAACCGCCACCTGCTGCACCCGAGCCACTTTGCTGAGGTTGTAGTCATTGGTCAGCAGCATGGCATTCATTTCCTGGGCCAGCTTTACCAGTTTGGCATCCACGGTTTGCACGTCCATGTAGTCCGCCGGGTCCACCACGACGCGCTCGGCATAGGTGACCCGCAACCGATTGAGAATGTCTAAACCCCGCCTGCCGCGGGCTCGCTTTTGGTCGTTGGCGGCATCGGCTACGGTCTGCAGCTCTTGCAAAACAAACTGCGGGACAACAATCCGCCCTTCTAGGAAGCCGGTTTCCAACAGGCTCTCTACACGACCATCAATGATGCAGCTGGTGTCTAAAATTTTGGGGGCTGAGGGTTTGAGGGTGCCTTCAGCGATCAGCATGCTTTCTACACTGCTGGGGTTGACCAACCGCAACAGGGCCCGGCCTTGGGTATCGGCCAGGTTCATGCCCGATACCGAGAAGATAATGCTGTTCATGACAGCGGCCAGGGGTTTAATAAAGTTAAATTCGCTGGGAATCGGCAATAAAAACACCGGGGCCAAAATTAGGTTGGCAATCAGCAACCCTAAAATCAAGCCGATGGCTCGGGCAAAGATCCGATCGGGGGGCAGATTGCGGATTTGTTTTTCCAGACGACGGTAGCTGGTCTGGGCCGCGATCCCTAAACCGGTGCCAATCAGCCCGCCAAATCCGGCCATCACGGTTCCCAGGCCTTCAATGTTGTTGACCTGTTCTAAAACTGGGGGGGGTAGTAGGTCAACGGCATAAAAGCCGATGCCCGCGCCTGCCAAAATAAATGAAATTACGATTAATGCGTCTAGCATTCGAATGATGTCGGCCTGAGGTGGCCCTTTTAAGGGGATGGTAAACGTTAGACCATTCCCGGAAAGGCCCAAACAACGACATTATAGTCACTGAATGTTCCCCCCATTGAGTTCTTACCTAATGCTTTTATGTTCCCATGCGGTCCCATGCCCCCATCCGAGCCCTTATCTGAGGGACCAGATGGGCCTTCAGCCGCCTATGTTCATATCCCCTTTTGTCGTCGCCGCTGCTTCTACTGTGATTTTCCCATTTCGGTCATTGGCAATCGCCTGCGGGGAGAGACATCGGGCACCATCAGCACCTATGTGGGATGGCTGTGTGGGGAAATAAGGGCCACCTCTCCCTTGGGGCCAGCCCTGAGAACGGTTTTCTTTGGGGGAGGCACCCCTTCTCTACTGTCCGTACCTCAGTTGGAGCAAATTTTGCACACCCTGGAACAGCAGTTTGGCTTTGCTGAAGCGATAGAAATTTCCATGGAAATGGATCCGGGCACGTTTGATTTGGCCCATGTGCAGGGTTACTGTGCCCTGGGGGTGAATCGCATTAGCTTGGGGGTGCAGGCATTTGATGATGGCTTGCTGGAACGCTGTGGGCGGTTCCATCGGTTGGTGGATGTCCATCGGGCGGTGGATGACATGCACCGTTCGGGAGTGCCCAGCTGGAGTCTGGATCTAATTTCAGGGCTGCCCCATCAGACCTTGGCGCAATGGCAAGGGAGTTTGGCAAGTGCGATCGCAACCCAGCCCCACCACCTCTCCATCTACGATCTCACCATCGAACCCCAAACGCCTTTTGGCAAACAGTACCAACCCGGTGAGACGCCTCTACCCACGGAAGCCACCACCGTGGACATGTATCGCCTTGCCCAGCAGATGCTGACCACCGCAGGCTATGACCACTACGAAATTTCCAACTACGCCAAACCCGGTCACCAGTGCCGCCACAACCGCACCTATTGGGAAAATCGCCCTTTCTACGGCTTTGGCCTGGGGGCCACCAGTTACACCCAGGCCCAGCGGGTAGCCCGACCCCGCACCCAGCAGACCTACCGCCAATGGGTGGAGCAGTATCAACAAGCTAATGGGGTGCTGGATGAACCTAAACTGCCACCCATGGAGCAACTGACCGACCATCTCATGGTTGGCCTGCGCCTCGCCGAAGGGATTGATCTGGGTCCCTTTACCCAGATCTGGGGCGATCGTTTTACCACCATGCTCCACCAATGTTTACGGCCCTATTTACCCCAAGGCCATGTGGTGCTCGAGAACAACCGACTCCGCCTCAGCGATCCCGACGGCTTTCTGATTTCCAATGCTGTCCTAGCGGATCTGTTCCATGGTCTGGAGCAAATCGCCGGGGATCAAATTTCTGGAAATTAAACCCTTGGAAATTAGGCCATGGCCCTCAGCAAAACTTAAACGTTTTGTAACATCGGTAACGATAGGGGCGATCCATAATTTGCCAAAGGATACGATCAATCCTTGTGAAAAAAGATTCCTCCTGTTATGCCAAAGGTACTTGTCTCAGACCCCATCGACCAATCAGGTCTCGATATTTTGGCCCAGGTGGCCCAAGTTGACGTTAAAACTAAACTCACCCCCGAAGAACTGGTTCAAATCATTCCCAACTACGATGCCTTGATGATTCGCTCAGGCACCAAAGTCACCAGCGATGTGATTGAGGCCGCCAGTCAGCTGCAAATTATTGGTCGGGCTGGCGTCGGTGTCGACAACGTGGATGTGCCCGCCGCCACCCGCCGGGGCATCGTCGTGGTTAACTCCCCCGAGGGCAATACCATCGCCGCTGCAGAGCACGCCCTGGCAATGATGCTGTCCCTGTCCCGAAACATTCCCGAAGCCGACAAAACCGTCAAATCCTCCGTTTGGGATCGGAAAAATTTTACCGGCGTGGAAGTTTATAAAAAAACTCTCGGGGTGGTCGGTCTTGGCAAAATTGGCTCCCATGTGGCCACCGTGGCTCGGGCTATGGGCATGAACATTTTGGCCTATGACCCCTTTATCTCCAAAGAACGGGCGGTGGAACTGGGGTGCAGCCTAGTGGATTTGGACATGCTGTTCCAAAATGCGGACTATATTACCCTGCACATTCCCAAAACGCCTGAAACCACCCATTTGATCAATGCCAAAGCCCTGGCCAAGATGAAGCCCACCACCCGCATTATTAACTGTGCCCGAGGCGGCATCATTGACGAGGTCGCCCTGTATGAGGCCGTTAAAAACGGCACCATCGCCGGAGCAGCATTGGATGTGTACGAAGATGAACCCCTGGGGGAAAGTGCCCTGAGGGAACTGGGCAAGGCCGTGGTACTCACCCCCCATCTGGGGGCCTCCACCGCCGAAGCACAAATCAACGTCGCCATTGATGTGGCTGAGCAAATTCGGGATGTTTTACTAGGTCTCCCGGCCCGCTCCGCCGTCAATATTCCTGGCCTCCGGCCCGATGTGCTAGAGAAGCTCCGCCCCTATCTACAACTGGCGGAAACCCTGGGTAACCTGGCGGGGCAGCTGGCGGGAGGACGGGTGGAACAGGTGCAGATTCGGCTTCAGGGTGAACTGGCGGACCAAGACAGTAAACCCATTGTGATTGCCACCCTGAAAGGCTTATTAAGCAATGCTCTAAGGGAGCGGGTGAACTACGTCAACGCCTCCATTGAGGCCAAGGAGCGGGGCATTAAGGTGATTGAAACCCGCGATGCCAGTGTCAAGGATTTCACTGGCTCCCTCTATGTTTCGGCCCAAGGTTCCCTGGGGGAGCATTCCGTGACGGGCACCATCCTGGGGGGCTCCGAGGTGCGGATTACCGATGTGAACCAGTTCCCCATCAACGTACCCCCCACCAAATACATGCTGTTTACTCTGCACCGTGACATGCCGGGGATTATCGGTAAAATCGGGTCTCTGCTGGGCAGCTTTAATGTCAACATTGCCAGCATGCAGGTGGGGCGTCAGATTGTCCGAGGGGATGCTGTCATGGTGCTGAGCATTGACGATCCGCTTCCCGATGGCATTCTGGAAGAAATCACAAAAGTGCCCGGGATCCGCGATGCCTACACCGTTGCCCTATAAAATGGTGTAACAGTTCTGATGGCTAGACTTGGGGCATTTGTGGAAACTGTTCTAACCCCCCAGTTCTAGCCATCGCTCTAGTCAGACCATAGTCAAAACCCATTCCAATACCCCTAAATAAACCCTTGGCAAACACCTGGTGGGAAATACAAGTCACCTGTTCCCCGCTGCTGGAGGATACGGTCTTCTGGCGGTTTGAAAATTGGGATGGTCGCGGCACCGCTAGCGAGTCCTGGGGCCTACAACGACAGATCAAAGCGTATTTTCCCCAGCAGCGGTTTTGCAATGTGGATTTGGCCGCCTTGGCCCTGCGGTTTCAACAGGATGCCCTCTGTCTGGGCCTGCGCGATTTGCCCCAAGTGACTTGGCAACTGATTGAGGATGAAGACTGGGGCAAAAGTTGGAAAAAATATTGGCACCCCCAACCCGTGGGGGATCGGTTGTTAATTAACCCAGCCTGGATGGACCCGCCCAAGGATTCATCGCGGTTAGTCCTCCGGTTAGACCCAGGCACTGCCTTTGGCACCGGCACCCATCCCACGACCCAGCTGTGTTTGGAGTCCTTGGAAATGCGCCTCGGCGAGCCCACGGCAGCGCCCCAAACCTTGGTGGATATTGGCTGTGGGTCCGGTATTTTGTCCATCGGGGCCATCCTGCTGGGGGCCCGATATGTGTATGCGTTGGATACGGATCCCTTGGCGGTGAAAGCCACGGGGGAAAATCGGGATCTCAATAACGTCGATCCAGCTCGGCTTTCCATCGCCCTGGGCAGTATCGACGGCCTAGAGGTGAGTGAGCCGGTGGATGGCATTGTCTGTAACATCCTGGCGGAAGTGATCGTCGAGTTGATTCCCTACTTTAACGGCATTGCTAAGGCCTCCACCTGGGGCATTTTGAGCGGTGTGCTGTTGGAGCAGTCTAAATGGGTGTCCGATACCCTGGAAAACCATGGGTGGACAGTGGCTACCCTCTGGCGACGGGGGGACTGGTGCTGCCTGAATATTCGCCGCCCATAGGGTGGGCATGGCCTACCCATATAAGCTGGGAATATGACTTATGGACATAACCGATGGATAGCTGGTTATACATCTTAAAAATTGCGATCGCATCCGCCCTCCTCAGCGCCCTAATTAAATGGGTCGGCCCCACCCTAGCTCTTCCCGAATCCGCCGCTCTAGCCATGGTTTTACTACCCACGGTCATCCTCGGCGGCTGGCTAGTCAGCCGTTGGAAATAAGCTATTTGAGCCGGTTTTAAATAAACCCCATGGCCACCACCCGCACCATTCCAGAAATCAATCAAAAAATCCAAGCCGGTCGCATTACCGTATGGACCGCTGAGGAAACCAAGCTTAAGGTGGCAGAACTGGGCCTAGAGGCCGCCGCCGCCGCCGTTGATGTAGTGACCACCGGCACCTTTGAACCGATGGAATCCTCCGGCGCTGTGATTAATTTAGGCCCCACCGATCCGCCCATTAATATTCGTGAATGTTACCTAGATGGCGTCATGGCCTACGCCGGATTTGGCGCAGTTGACCTCTACCTCGGCGCTAGCCAAACCGTCGGGAATAATCGCTGGGGAGACACATCCGACAGCGATGGGGCCAGCGAGCGGGGCGGTGGCCATGTGATTGCCCAGCTAATTGCCGGTAAATCGGTCCACCTCAGGGCCCTAGGCCAAGTCAGCGACTGCTATCCCCGCGCCACCTTGGACATCTCCATTAGCCGAGATAGCATCAACCAGTTTTACCTGTTTAACCCCCGCAATCTCTACCAAAATTTTATCGTCGGGGTCAACAGCAGCGACCGCCCCCTACTCACCTACCTGGGCCCCCTGCAACCCTTTCTCGGCAATGCCGTCTACGCCAATGCCGGGGCCCTGTCCCCCCTACTCAACGACCCTCACCTGCGCACCATTGGCATTGGCAGCCGCCTATTTGTGGGGGGGGCACCGGGCTACATTGCCTGGGAAGGCACCCAACATTTTCCCCGACAAAAGCGACTGCCTAATGGCACCCCTATTGGCCCCTCCGCCACCGTCGCCCTGATTGGCGATGCTAAACAAATGCAGCCTGAATGGGTGCGGGGTTGCTACTTTAGCGGCTATGGCCCCTCCCTCATGCTAGGGGTGGGGGTACCCATTCCCATTTTGGATGAAGCGGTGCTCCAGGCCTGTACCGTCAGTGATCAGGACATCATCGCCCCGGTAATTGACTTTTCCATCCCCCGCCGGGTCCGCCCCAGCTTTGGCCTAGTCAGCTATCAACAGCTCAAATCCGGTCGCATCACCATCAACGGCAACCGAGTCAGGACCGCACCGCTTTCCAGCCTTTACCTGGGGCGCAAGGTGGCCGCCACTCTCAAGGATTGGATTCTCAGGGGGGAGTTTGAACTCAGTGAACCCGTCGCCCCCCTACCCAAGCAAACGGCATTTTTACCTCAAAATAATTGAACCGGGCCCCCTTGCCTAAGCAAACGGCATTTTTACCTCAAAAAAATTAAGCGGTTGTTGAGCCTTATGGCTAAAGCTCAACAACCGCTCAAAAACTGGTTGAAAATCAGGCTTAGAAGCTACCTGGCCCCGACAAAATGGTAGCCGATGGCAGACAACCGTTACTCCTCCGAACTATCCATCGAACTATCTCTCTCCGCAGTGGTCGCCGTAGTCGTGGTACTGGCAGTGTTGCCTTCAGCCACGGTCACCGCAGTGGGCTTTTCCCCATCCTCCCCTTTAGCCAAATTGGGTTTCGGCCGGGGTGCCCCCGAGCGCTTGGCCGGTCGTCGCTTAGCGCCGAAACTATTGCCGCCGCTGGGCGGTCGCCGCGATTGCGGCGGTTGCTCAGACCGTTTTTTCGGTGGCACAGCCCCCACATAGCTGCCTTCATTCAGCACAAACTGGTTCCCTTCACGGTACACGTGCATATCCCAGAAGTAACCAATGGTTTTAACTCCGATACTGCCGTTGATCACCAACTTAAAGGGACGCTTAGGCTGCTTGCCCGTGCGCATTTTCTGGACAATGCTGACGGTGATTTCCTGTTTCCGCTCATCAAATTTGATCACTTCACCCCGAATGGAGAAATAGTCGGGTTTAATTGCATCATCAGGGGCCTCCACCGGCTCCTCTTCGTCTTCGCCTAGGGTTTCAGGTTCCCAGACACCGACAATCTGAACCGCAATGCCAATGTCATCTTGGAAAATAGTCCGGGGATAGACCACCCACAGATGGTCTTTTTCCAAATCCAAATGCTTTTTCACCAGGCTGGTGGTGCGTCCCAGCAGGACCGCACAGGTGGTGGAGCCATCGTGGTTGACGATATTACCCCGGTTAAAGGACTCTTCAGAGGGTTCATAGCGCCCCTTCAGCAGGCCAATGGCCCGATACTGCATCGGTTCGCTGGGCGGCGAAATTGGTTGCAGCCTGGGTTGGGGCTCCGCCGGTTCTGACTCCGCCGGCGGTCGCTCCTCAGCCGTGGCCGCCGTGGCCTCAACGACAGCCGGTGCGGTAGCCACCTTCGCCATAGCCGGTGCTTCAACCATCACTGCAGCAGGCTTTGCCAACGGTTCCTCAACAGGATCAGGTTTAACCGGTCGTCTCGGCGGCTTTTTTAAAGCAGGAGGATTAGAGTCAGCAGCTACGCTAGCATCCGACTCATTAGCTGGGCGCTCGGATACAGAATTGGTCATATCAGGGGGGCGACTGTCTGCAGAACTCATTAATCTCAGAACCTCCTCAATCAGGAAAATTAGCTTACTTAACGGCTTGAACGATGGTTCAAATTGTTAGTTATGGAGTTGTGTATGGGTTTTAATATCTAACCGATTGATACGAACTTATTTTTCTAAACCTATTTTCTAAACCGATTTCTAAACCTATTATTTATATCGAGTTATATCGAGTCTGTACATATTGGCTCTGCACCTAGCAGCTTTTAGATTAATAACCCAAGCCTAGCTTGAAAAACAGTTCCAGGAAGACCAAATTATTCAGTCCTTTTGCTGCTTTACGTTACCATTCATAGATTTTGGCAGATGTCAGCTCAGTTTAAGGATATTCTCTTCAATCAAATATTTGCTCTGCCCCCTGATTGATGGATATGGGCTCACTACATGGCAATATATTGACCCAAGACATTTACTATAGTCTGTTAATCTGTCCCATCGTCCGAAGAATAACGGCAATGATCTGCCTTACGGACAGTGCTTTAAAGCCGTAATCAGGCCGAGCGGTACTGGGTCATTTGGGTTTACTATGGGCAAGTTGTTTTGAAGGGGGGAATCCCATGGCTTTCAAACGCAATCGCTGGTTGATTAGCGGCATCTTACTTATAGCTGTGGTAGCCCTGCTAGCGGCCTCGCTCGGTCCCCTGCTCATGGCTGCCTTTAATCAAAATTCTGACTATGACAAAAGCAGTGCTTCAACGACCGTCGAACCAGATCAGCAGGCCGAATTAGAAGGTCGGGCCAATGGCTATGCCTTGGTCCTAGAACGAGAACCCGATAACCAGGCGGCCCTGGAAGGTCTGGTGGAAGCTCGGATTGGTCTGGGGGACCTGGCGGCGGCGGCGGAGCCCCTGGCTAGGCTGGCGGAGTTAAACCCCCAAGAGCCTCGCTATGCCGTACTCCTGGCCCAAACCAAACAACAACTTAATGATTTAGAAGGGGCGGCCCAAGTCTATCGCAGCGTGTTGACCGCCACCCCTGGGAATATGGAAGCCCTCCAGGGTTTGACTTCCTTACTCGTGGCCCAGGAACGCCCCCAGGCAGCGGTGGGACTTCTGCAAGACACGCTAAAAACAGCGGAACAGTCCAATAAAATTCAACCGGGCACTATTGATGTGATTGCGGTCAAGCTGTTGCTGGGGCAGGTCTATGCTGAGCAGTCCCGCTATGATGATGCGATCGCAACCTACGACACCGCCATTCAAGACGCCCAAGCCCTAGGGGGCACCCCAGACTTTCGCCCCACCCTAGCCAAGGGCCTCATCCTTCGGGAAACGGGTAAAGAAGAAGAGGCCAAGCCCCTTTTTGAAACCGCTCTCTCCCTAGCCCCCGTCCAGTTCAAAGACCGGATTCAGCAACTGATCAACCAAAATGCCCCAGGTCAGCCGACCGCAGGAGAAGAGGGTGGCCCCACCGAAACGCCGACCGGGGCGGTTGAATCTCCGGCTGAAACACTGCCTGAAGTCCCGGCTGAACCTGCTCCAGCCCCTACACCGACCAACCCCGAGTAGGGGATTACCAAGCAGTTATACCTAGGCAGCCTTTTGGCTGGTGGCCATGGTCGGATTACTAAAGGGCCGTGTTTGCCCTTCTTTAACCTCAACCGCATCCAGTTCCCTAAACTCGATGTGGTTGATCAGGGTAGTCACAAAGGCAAATAGTAAAAACGGCAGGGACAGAACCAAAATCAGGCCCACACAGACTAACGCATAAACTGGACGGCTAGAGCCCATGAGTGCCAACGCTGTGGCTAAGCTCAGGAACAGTACAATCAGCCAAACGATGATCTGACCATAGATGTCCCCAAAGGTCAAAGTACATGCAAACCGATACTTGGGAGCGTTATTCATATTGCCGATACTCACAGTGATCTAAATTAGTTCATTCAGCATATCTATCTACTTAACTGACTGCACCATTTCTCAATACAGCTTCAAGAAATGTCTCCGACTTTGGATCATCGCTACTTAATTTTTAATAAACCTTACGATGTCCTCAGTCAGTTCACCGACGTCGGACCCAGCAAAGGTGTGGACACTCACCGCACCACCCTCAAATCCTTTATTCCAGTCCCCGACGTATACCCCGTGGGACGGCTGGATCGAGACAGTGAAGGACTGCTACTGCTAACAGACGATGGCCAGCTGCAGCATCGTCTATGCCATCCCCGCTTTGGTCATCCCCGCACCTACTGGGCCCAGGTGGAACGTATTCCCGATGCCAGTAGCCTGCAGCAACTGCGCCAGGGGATCACCATTCGTGACTACACCACAGAACCGGCCCAGGTAGAGCTGTTACCGGTGGAGCCCATCCTCCCGCCTCGCAATCCACCGATTCGGGTACGCCAGCAGATTCCTACCGCCTGGCTGCGGCTCACCCTGCGGGAAGGGAAAAACCGTCAGGTGCGACGCATGACAGCCGCCATCGGATTTCCCACCCTACGGCTCATACGCGTTAGTATTGGTCATCTGCATCTAGGTGATCTACCCCCTGGACAGTGGCGCTACCTTGCCCCTGGCGAACGGTCAGAACTATTTCAGTTAGCTTATCCGTCAACCCATCCTTTAACAAAAGGTTGAGTTGAACCTGAACCTCAGCCAGGCAAGCCTACTCGCCCCCGTCCTCGACAACGCTACAATTGATTTGGTTGCATTTATACCAACGTCTGCATGGCTGATCGACTATGCTGTATTGTATTTCTTTCTAAAATCCTCATTTATGGATGGGTTTAGTTCCAAAGGTTACTTTGAAGGTTACTTTGTTTGACCTTTGGGAATCGTTAGTGATGACCCCTTACTCCCGTTGCTGTTGAGTTATTCTGACTATCGGTAACGCTCCATTTTGCTCAGCTGCGATCATTGTCAACGGTCTTTTTGTATCCACTGATGATCATTTGTCCATACTGCCAATTTAAGAATCCTACCGAGCACAAATTTTGCCAGTCATGTGGATCGCCACTGCAGCTTTGGAGAGCCTTGATTCTTCCAGGGACGTCACCGGTTGCCTTGATTGCCGATGCACAAACAGACGAAGCCAGCCAGCTAGCTAGCCAGCCCACCAGTCAACTAAGCAGTGGTGACACAGACATTTGGCAACAGGTAGCGGTTTCTCAGGCAACGCCCATGGCCCCCTCCGCAGAAAGGGTGCGAGCTGTCGGAGATTGGTTGGATACCCAGGAGCGCTATCGACTGGTGGAGGAGCTGCGCCTGAGTGCAGATAATCAAAAACCTGTGGAAGCTAGGGTAACAGATACAAAACCCAATGATATGGCCTCCTCCCTAGTGGAACAGCGGCAGCAGTTCTCTTTGGTGCCCCTGGGGGAAACGGATGAAACCCAGCTCTTTCCCCTGATGGCTTATCCCTATCTAGCCCTCCACGGTCGTTTCTTTCCCTCCATCCCAGAACTTCAGCAGGCTTGGATTGAACCCGATTACAGTGTCTTAATCATTGAAGATCGGCGAGCCTTGCCTGATTTGCTGAGCGTCTGGCAAGAGGCCACCCTCGATCCGCTACAGCAAGTCCATAGTTTCTATGTCATGGCCGAGCTGTGGGAAGCTATGGCTGCCTTTAAGGGTCAGGGCAGTTTGCTTAACATTAGCAATCTATGCATGGACGAGGACCAGATCGTCTGTCTGCGATGCATTGAAATGGGTCCCTATGTTCACGACTATCGCCTGGCCGACATGGGTCTGCTGTGGCAGTCTTTACTCCAGTCCAATAACCAATCCCTAGAGGACCTGACTCATTTGGCGGCCCAGGTAACTGAAGGACAGTTTGAGGGCATTGATGACTTAAAGGAACGTTTGGTTGAGATCGCGGATAAATATCAGCTAGGGACGGATATTTCCACCGCCACCTCCGAAACAACACCCGATAGAAATGTCCTAGCAGACCTAGGCATTCCAGGATTAGAAGGCATTGACCTGTCGGAAGATGCGGCTATGGATAGCATCGATTCACCCACCATGGTGTTACCGATGAAGCTTACGGGGCTAGAGGATGCGGGCCAATCCCATGTAGGTCAGCAGCGAAACCATAATGAAGATAACTACTTCATCCAGTCCGCCCTGAGGCGAGAAGAAACCCCAGCCGCCCAGACCTTAGACGCTCGCTGTGCCTACATCCTTTGCGATGGCATGGGGGGCCACTCCGGCGGCGAAATTGCCAGTCAATTAGCGGTGGACCACCTCCGCGCCTACCTGGATGAGCATTGGACGTCAGATCTGCCCAGCGAAACTGAACTTCGCCATGGCATTAACCTGGCCAACCAGGTACTCTACGACAAAAACCAGGCAGAGGAACGCACCGGCAGTGCCCGCATGGGCACCACCCTAGTCATGCTCCTGGTCAAGGGCACCCAGGCCGTGGCCGCCCATGTGGGGGACAGTCGGCTATATCGCTATACCAAACGTCTGGGGCTACAGCAGATCACCGTTGACCATGAAGTGGGCCAGCGGGAAATTAAGCGCGGTGTAGAGCCTGCTATTGCTTACGCCAGACCCGATGCCTACCAGCTCACCCAAGCCCTGGGTCCCTGCGGGCAGGATGCCCTAGATCCCGGCTTTAATTATTTGAACCTGACGGAAGACACGCTGCTGCTGCTGTGTTCCGATGGTCTCAGTGATGACAGACTGCTGGAAACCCATTGCGCTAGCCATATCGAGCCGATTCTCCGGGGCCATAAAGGGATCGAAGAAGGTGTGGCCGACCTGATTGAATTGGCCAACGAACACAACGGCCATGACAACATTACGGTCTTGGTGGTGAAGCTCAAGGTCAAACCAGACCTTTCCAAACTTCAATCTATTTAGCCAACCGTTTAGACCCTGTACGATCGGTTTAAAAAGGGCGTTCCATGGAACGCCCTTACATGGGTTTAGGCAAGGTTTAAACCCTGTTTGGTTTAAACCAAATACGTATACTGGCTCAAACTCTCCTCATAGTTTTGCAACAGTAGTTGCGCCTCCGTCAGGGTAATCTGTTTCTCCTTGAGGGATATTTCCGAACGGCGGCGAATTTGTTCTACCAGGGCCTCAGAATCATACTGTACATAGCTCAGTACCTCTTTCATGGTGTCCCCCTTTACCACATGTTCAATGGTGTACCCCTGGGGAGTCACCTGAATATGAACCATGTTGGTATCCCCAAAAAGATTGTGCAGATTTCCCATGGTTTCTTGGTAGGCCCCATTGAGAAACATCCCCAGATAATAGGGCTCCTGTGGCTTTAGCTCATGGAGTTCCAACACCGATTTCGCCCCGTGCAAACCAATAAACTGGTCAATTTTGCCATCACTGTCACAGGTCAAATCAGCCAGGGTCGCTCGACAGGTGGGTTCCTCGTTCAGACGATGAATGGGCATAATCGGAAACAGCTGATCGATGGCCCAGGTATCCGGGGCGGATTGAAACACGGAGAGATTAATGTAGTAAATAGAAGCCATCATCTTTTCCAAGCCCGCCAAGTCATCAGGCACATAGGTTTCCTGGCGCAGCACTTGAATAATTTTCTGGCAGCAGGCCCAAAAGAGATTTTCCACCCTGGCTCGCTCAGTCAAACTGAGATAGCCAAAGTTAAACAGACTGGTGGCTTCCCCTTTAAACTGCTCGGCATCATGGAAAACTTCTTGGTAATTGCTGGGGTTAATGGTTTGGTAGGCCTCGTACAACTCCTTGAGAATGGCATGATCTTCTGGAGATGGTTCAAACGGTTTCTGGGGACGAACCTCACTGCTGCCGAGCACATCAAATACCAACACGGACTGGTGTGAGGCAATGGCCCGACCACTTTCGCTGATCAGGGTCGGCACTGGTAAATCTTTGGCGGAGCAGGCTTCTTTGACCTCCGCAACAACATCATTGGCGTAGTTTTGAATACTATAATTTTTCGAGGCTGGCACATTAGTTTTGGAACCGTTATAGTCCACCCCCAGGCCACCGCCCACATCTAGGTATTGCATATTGGCCCCCAGATAAACCAGTTCCACATAGATTTGGCAGGCTTCCCGCAGAGCATCTTTAATGATGCTGATGGATGACATTTGGGAGCCGATGTGAAAATGCAGCAACTGTAAGCACGACAGCATATCCGTTGCTTTTAACTGGTCCACCACGGTCAAAATTTCGGGAATCGTCAGGCCAAATTTTGCCCGATCGCCTGCTGATCCCCCCCAGCGTCCTACGCCTTTGGTGGAGAGTTTTGCCCGCACCCCTAGACGGGGACGAATATTCAGCCGTTGGCTAATTTCAATCACCAGGGGTAGCTCATCCAGTTGTTCTAAGACAATCATTGGCTGTTGACCTAGTTTTTGTCCCAGCATGGCAGTCTCCAGGTAAGCCCGATCCTTATAGCCATTACAGATGAGCAGGGCTCCAGGGGTTTTTAAAGTGGCCAGGGCAATCAAAAGTTCAGGCTTAGACCCGGCTTCTAACCCAAATTGATAACGCTCGCCAAATCTGACCAGATCTTCTACTAAATGGCGTTGCTGGTTACATTTGACTGGGAACACTCCCCGGTAACAACCGTCATAGGCATACTTGGAGATAGCCTTGGCAAAGCAAGAATTGAGTCGTTCGATGCGATCTTCCAGAATGTCAGAGAAACGAACAAGAATCGGGAGGGATAGTTTTCGTACCTGCAATGCCTGAATCAGTTCGTGCAAATTTAAGGATCCACCGCGGTCGCCCTGGGGTGAGACAATCACATGCCCCGCTGCATTGATGGAAAAATAGGGCTCTCCCCAACCGTTGATGCGATAGAGTTCTTCACTGTCCTCAATAGTCCACGCCGGGCTGTCTGAAGAGAGTCTACCGGTGGCGGGCATTTCAGATTTAGCAGCGGTAGGCGCAGTATGTTGATTGACGGAAGCGGGTGTTGAACTCATCAAGGTATTTCCTTTAACAAAGGTGTAATGATAGTTTAAATTTATCCCCAGCTTATCTGTAAGGTTTCAGTAAGTCTGAATAATTGAGACACTGAGCTATGGTAGCTAGACGTAGATTACTCGGCTGACATCGTTACTAAGCCAAAGGATGAACTGATAAGTCAATAAGGCATTATGCCAGGATTTTCTAGGTTCATTCATGGTGTAAATCAGTAACGGCCACTAATGTTTATTTAGATAATTTGTACAAAGGGATACCTTCAATCCATGAAAACACGTACAGCCCCGATACCGGTTGTCCCTGCTTTGACAGTCGATTTTATAATTTTGCTGGTGGCGGTGTTTGCTGCTTTTCTCTTTAGTCAAGCCATTAATTTAGCGTTGTCATCGGAAGCGATCAATGAAACATTGCAGGCTCCTCCCCAGTTCCTGGTGATGGTGTCCAGTGTGATCATTCCTGTGGTCCATATTTTTATGGATGGGGTAAATGCGTTGGTTAATCGTTTTAAGCTGCCCTTTGCGGGTAGCCGCAAACGAGCTCAGCACATTTATGCCAAACGCATTCACCTGGGGTTATTAGCGCTTTATTTTAATGCGATTTTAGTGGCCCTCTGCTGGTCGGCCTCTGCCATGCCTGTCATGTCCAAAATTTACTTGGCAGCGGTGTTTGCGATCGCAATCTACGCCCTAGGCCAAAGCATCCCATCCACCAAACTGAGCTTCACCATGGCCGGGGTACTATTTGTGATTGTACTCCTAGCGACCCAGACATTTATCATCGCCAAAACCCAAGCCGAAGCCGAGAAGGCCGGTGAAGAACTGCGGGAACGTCTTGGGGGCGAGGCGCCTGATAAAGATGAAGATAAAGATAAAGATCAATAAAAGCGCCTATCGGTGGCCAGGGTCTAGGAAAGCTCCACCACCGCCTGATTTTTAGCCAACACCTCTGCCGTCAGCAAATCCTCCACCGTGACCCGCAGTAGCCGGTCTTGGTCAACGATAAAACTCAGCCGCACCCGGTCTTCCCCCGGCATCCCAGGGGGGGTGAGGGATGCAATACTGGGCGCTTTTTCATTTAAGGGTTGGGCCATGGCGTTCCCTGTTTTAGCTTGGCGGGTAACGAGACGATTGCCCTCAAAGTAGACCTCCGTACTTCCCTGGTCCCGCCCTAGTTCACCAATAATCAACTCGATGCTGGGCTGTTTTTCACTGGAGGCTCCCAACACCAGCTCTATAGGCTCTGCCATTGGGTAGGGCTGCCCCTGGGGAATAATCCGGTGCCAGCCATGACGATTATGGCGGCGGTCCCAAAAACGCACTCCATAGCCGTGGTACAAAAAGTCCGTCAGCTGCACCTGCTGTAGTTGTAAAGCCCCGGCAGCAACCGCAGAAAAGGGCCGATCGCTGCATACCCGATTGCCTTCAAATCGCTGCTTGACCCAAGTCTGGATAGCCGGAATCTGGGTGGTGCCCCCCACCAGCAACACCGCATCAATATCTGCCAGCTCCAAGCCCTGTCTACGCCCCTCCTGTAATACCTGGTTCACCCGACTCTCCAACCGTTCAAAGAATCCCTGGTGGTGCAGAATTGCCTCAAACTGGTCGCGGGTGAGGGTCAGCTCATAGCTTTCGAAGGTTTCATCATCAAAATAGCTTTCGCTGGCGCTGAGGGCCGTAGACAGCTGAATTTTAAGCTGTTCCGCCAGTCGCAGGGTGAGGGGAGATAGGGGTAGATGATGGCGATCGCACAGATCCTGGGCTACCCATTGATCAATATCCGCCCCCCCCAGATTTTCCCCCGCCTTTGCCAATACCTTTGCCGTTGAAACCCGCTGAGCCGAAGTGCCCATGGCTTTCTGGCCCCATTTGAGAATGTGCCCCAGGGCCTGGGCCCGCCCGCCCCGCAGCTGCACAATGGCCAAATCCAGGGTGCCGCCACCAAAGTCAATTACCAATACGGTTTCATTGCTGGTTAAGCCATAGCCCAAGGCAGCTGCCGTGGGTTCATCGAGCATCCGCACCCGGTTAATGTCCCAGCGCTGGCACAGAGTGCCGAGCCAGCTGCGGTAGGTTTCAAAGCTGTCCACCGGGACGGTTAAAACCACCTCATCGAGGCCATCCCCATGGAGGCCATCGGCTTCCTGCTGCTGGAGCTGCTCCATCACCTGGGTGAGAAACCAGTCCCCCACCTGCTCAAAGGACAGAATACGGCCATCCACATCCGGCATAAACCCCTGGATGGAGGTGCCAATGCCGCGCTTAAAGTTTTTAAAGCAGCGCTCCGCCGACTGATCCAGCCCCCGATCGCGCACCGGCTGACCAATTAACACCCGCTCCTGCTGGGCGTCTTCCACGTAGAGCAAACTGGGCACCACGGCCGGCCCGGCCCCCCGCTGAGCCACAGCCTCTAGGGTGAGCACTTCAGCCGCTTGGGTGGCGGCATTCCACCGGCAAAGCACCGTATTACTGGTACCAAAGTCAATTGCTAATACCATCAGAATGCCTGTTTAGAGTGTTGCGATCGCAAGCCCCAACACCCCCCCAATAAACATACCGAAAAAGCAAAAACTAAGGACGGTTAAGCTGCAGCGGGTGCGTCCCATCTCCGTCAACATGCGATCGCCCGCATGGGCAATCAACAAACTGCAGATCGCCGTCAGCAGCAAAACCCCAACATTGGTAAAAAATATCGCCAGACTGATGCGGAAAAATTGAATCGCGTCAATATCGGAGGTACCCCCATACCCCACCGCAATGGCCAGGGCCACCACCGACAAAGCAGTACCCAAGCAGGTGGCCCAGCGGGATAGCAAAACCCGCCCGCCAGTCAGGGACGATAGGGCCTTGGGACCCGCCAGCAAAATTGACTGGATCAGAGTGCCCCCAAAGGCCAGGGGCCACACCCAGTAGGGGGGAGAAAATACGGACAGCAGTAGCCCCACCACCCCATGCACAATCAGCACCACAGACAACAGGGGCCAAGGGATACCCATGGCCGGACGAGCTTTTCCCACTCGCCGAGGAAGCTGATTATTGAGCGGTCGGGGCGGTTGGTTAAAGGGTTGGTTATTCATGGAAACAAAAATAATGACCGACTGGGGTCCGGACCGGCCTCACGCCGTGATGGGAGCCGTGCTGCTATAGATACTAGCAGCCCAAATGCCTTAAACCCCAGCCCTTAAACCCTAGAGTTTAGCCCCCAGATTTTAGACAGAATCCACCAGACCAAACTCTGCCATCGCCGGGACAAAGTTACGGTTCTCATGGCTGGGACGACTGAGCTTAATCAACGCAAACCGCTGAGCCGGTGTCAACCCCTGCCAAGCCCCAGGGGCAATGTCCAGCTGGTGAGCCATGGCCTGCTGTTTAACCGACTCAGGAATGGCGTTATCCAACCAGGGGGGATGGGCCACCACGTCAATTTCCTTAGCCGGTTGGCCATTGTAATGGGTGACCAGGGCCTGCAGGTGCTGCCGGTAAGCCAGGATGCTGACCGGGGTGTCGCAGGCCAGAGCCACCAACGTCTGTCGTTCAGCCTGGGTGAACTGGTTCCAATGGTTGAGCTTGAGCTTCACACCACAGGTATCTAACTTGAGCCTGACTGCCATGGGAATACATCGCAGTGAACCGATAAACTCCTGCTCAAACTGAAAGCCACCGGATTCCATATACATTCACCCAATTTCTATGCGTTCTATTCAGCGTCTATTTGACTATTGTTGATCGCCTGCCGCTCACCTGATGGATTAAATCAGGCAATTAGGCCTGGGGACGGGGGCTAGACCAGCCTGGGAACCATCAATCATTACGAACTTTGTCAGAGTATTGAATTTTGTAACGGCTTTACGACGGGTCTAGATCCTCTAAACTCTTCTGCTTGACTGGTTCAAGAAGGTGCGCAACACTAAGTATCAGGACTAGGGTAAGCACTCCATTTCTCAATGCTCTGTATTAATTTTATGTATGGAGTTTTAACTAACCTTTAGTTATGGTTTGTTTATCGCTTTGCCCCTAGACTTTTCCGTCGATGTGGCCATTCCCAGGAGAGGTGAATCCCTTTGGAAACTCTGGAATTTGTTATTTATCCCGACGGCCGAGTCAAAGAACTGGTGACAGGCGTTGTGGGTCGTTCCTGTTCTGAAGTAACTGCCGCTGTTGAAGCCCAGTTAGGTCAAGTCTTGTCCCAGGAAAAAACCTCTGAGTTTTTTGCCCAGGACAATCAGCTCACCAGTGAGCAGACAGATTCCCAGACTAATTACACCAGCTGGTAGTCGGGCTAAGCCCATCACTGCAGCCTAAAATCGGCCCCATGGCCATGTTGTTAAATTCGATAAAATACAGGGTTTAAGATGTCGCACTTTAGCCAGATTAAAACCAAGATTCGCCACCTACCAGCCCTACAGTCTGCCCTGACGGACGTGGGTACCGATTGGAAGGTGGGGCCACAGACCGTCCGGGGCTACCAGGGCAAGACCGAAACTGCTGACGTTGTCATCGAGCAAGACAATGGCTACGATGTCGGCTTTAAGCGGAATGTTGATACTGGCGACTATGAGCTGGTGGCCGACATGCAGTATTGGCAGCAGTCCTTGTCCGTAGATGGGTTTTTGAACCAGGTGACCCAGCGCTACGCCTATCACACAGTGGTCACCGAAACCACCCGTCAGGGATTTCAAGTAGCTGAGCAACAGACCGCTAAGGATGGCTCCATTCGTCTGGTTTTACAGCGCTGGGCCCAGAGCTAGACTTTGCCAGCAAAGCTAATTTGATGGGGCGGCTCTGGGGCATTTAGCTTCAGGTCGCCTTTGTTATAGGAATTGATTAAAAATTGGGTACCAATTCAAAGCGAGACGTTTTCCCAAGGATAGTATTCAGAAGGCAGGAGTCAGGAATCAGGGCCTCACTGGCTCCTGATTCCCCACCTAGCTAGGATTTCCCAGTTTAAGTTGATACCCTAAAAATTGATTGGGATCTCCCAGATAAGATTGCTGTTGGGTCCTGCTTTTGAGGTCGTCCCCATAGGATTGGAGTAGCGATTGATGACTTTACCAACCGAGCCTACTGGTGCTCCTGAACGTTCCGGTTTGGAGCCTGAATTAGGTGGGATTCTAAGGAATGCGGCCGCTCGCTCTGGTCTAGAACCTGAGTTGGGTGGGGCGTTTCGTCAAAAGGGCGTCTATGTGGATGAAATCACCTGCATTGGTTGTAAAAACTGTGCCCATGTGGCTCGCAACACGTTTTATATAGAGCCCCTATACGGTCGGGCTCGGGCGGTGCGCCAAGATGGAGACGAGGAAGCTCTGATTCAAGAAGCTATTGATACCTGTCCGGTGAATTGCATTCACTGGGTGGACTATACCAAGCTGAAGCATTTGGAAGAAGAACGCCGTCACCAGGTGATTCCAGTAGCTGGGTTTCCCATCAATCAAGGATTGGTCCGTCGTAAAAACCGCGTCACCAAAGAATCGTAGGGCGGGCCAAGGATATTTGCCCAGGTTCACCCCCCATGACCCGTGAACCTGGCACAACTTACTCAAACAATTCATTCACTACCGGACGATTAGCCCCGGTGTAAATCACCTCCACCCGTAAGGGCCGTCCAGGGGCTGGGCTAATGGCTGCAGGTGCGATCGCAGGCGCATTTTCACTAATCCGTTCAATGGCCATAATTCTGCCATTGGGGGCGATTTGTAGGTGATACACCAGGGGATAAGGGCTCCCTGTGGGTTGGTAAGGGGCGAGTTGGGTTGCGATCGCATCTAACATCGCCCTACCCACCCCGTTGGCCCCACCGTCTTCCTGTGGTCCAGACTGCCGTGCTGCACTCGCTGCCAAATCGCCAGAACCACTGCCCGGATCACGGGCAGCATCAGCGGTATCACCACTCTCCAAGTTTGCTTCCGGCTGTATGGCCGTTTCGGCAGTGGGAGCGATGACACTGGCAGCAGGCGACGGGGCAGCAGGGGCTTCAGCACTGGCTATCTCAGGCATGGCGTCCTCGGGACCAGAATCCAGCTCAAAACCAGCGACGTCTTCGTCTAAGGGTTTGGATGCAGTAGGGGCGATATCAGTGGCTTCGGTCTGGGGGGCATTTTGCTGTCGGGCCAAGTCTTGATTGATCTTCAAGCTAGGCTCATCTGCAGTCCGGCCCAACTCTGTAGATGATGGACCAGTCCCTGGGCGGGTTTCCAGCCGCTCAGGACTGGCATCAGAACTAGCTTCGGGGCTGGGGGCCGTTTGGGGGGCAGCTGCGCCACCCTCTTCCAACTCTGTTGATTGAGGGGACTGGGAGGTAACGAAGTCGTTTAAGCCTGCCGGTCTGTCCCGCAGGTACACCGCTGTCGTGACGCCAACGGCGACTAATAGGGAGGCTGCCGCTGAGCTGACCCACGGACGCTGGGTCTTTGCCTTGGCTAATGCTTTGGCGGCTCGGGGTAAGGTGATCTGGTGTTGACCGTAGGCACTGAGTACCTCCGCCAGGTCAAATAACTGCAGCGTAGTGAGTTCTAGTTGCTGGTCTAGAATTTCTAGGCGATGGTTTTGGGGCCAGGCTTGGTGGGTGAGATGGGTTTGTACATAGGCTTCGACGGCATCGCTCACGACCACTAGATGTTGCTGATCGCCGGTGATCAAGCGCTGCTGTCCTGACCAGAGGCTAAAGCGCAGCTGGCGCACCACGGGCCGGTCGCTCCATTGGGATAGCGCTGATTGATGCGCCGTTACCTCCAGGGTATAGTCGCCAGACGAATAACGCTGGGTATCGATGGGTAGAACTGGGGACATCTGGGGGTTTGGGTCAGATGGGTAACATCTGAACAGCGTAGGCGCTACGGTTATAGCTTACTAGGCGAACCCCGTTGAGGCTAGGGTGGTTACCGTTAGGGAAACGGGTGGGTGCGCCTTTATCTGGTACCCAGCCTCTGGCTGGGCACTTGCCGGGGGGCTCTGCCCCCAAATTTGTTCTCATCAGTGGCAGAGCCACGGGATTGCTCGCCAGGCGGAACCTGGGAGCCAGGATGGAGCCTGGGAGCCAGGATGGAGCCTGGGAGCCAGGAAACTATTTCCAGGTTTGCGGTTGTTGTTCTTTGATGAATTCGGCTGCTGCTTCAGGGCTGTCAAACGAGCCTGGATATCTTTGGTGCAAAATATCGGCTAACTTGTCGCAGTCTCGGTTTTTGCCGCCTTCAATTTTAATGTTGCCGGGCAGTGGAGAATTGCAGAGATAGGGTGAGTTTTTACCTGTTAATTGGTTTTGAGTAAGTCCTTTTGTGGTACGTAAATCCGTAGCCAGGAAAATAGCGGAGCTGAGGTCAGCGAAGCTGAGGTCGGCGTAGCTGAGGACGGCGGATCTCATGTCGGCGTAGCTGAGGACGGCGGATCTCATGTCGGCGGAGCTGAGGATGGCGTAGCTGAGGACGGCGGAGCTAAGGTCGGCGGAGCTGAGGATGGCGGAGCTAAGGTCGGCGGAGCTAAGGTCGGCGGAGCTGAGGTCGGCGGAGCTGAGGTCGGCGGATCTGAGGCTGGCGGATCTGAGGCTGGCGGATCTGAGGCTGGCGGATCTGAGGACGGCGGATCTGAGGCTGGCGGCTCTGAGGTTGGCGTAGCTGAGGTCGGCGTAGCTGAGGTCGGCGGATCTGAGGCTGGCGGATCTGAGGCTGGCGGCTCTGAAGTCGGCGGATCTGAGGTCAGCGGATCTGAGGTTGGCTTCTGATAACTTGGCTCCGTCAAGTGGACGACAATGACCAAATACTCGTTCTAAAAAGTACCCAGGAATTACTGCATAGGATCTCTTTTCAGAACACCCAGCTACCAACGCCTGAACCGCTTGTTTTTTCTCAGATTTATTGTCATTCTCCAAACGGCCATGGTCCTTTGTTATATTGTCTTCACGCCTGATGTGTTCTAATGGTGCAGTAACAATTAGAGCTGGAATAATAGACCTCTTGCAAAAATGATTATGTGTTAGCCTGAAAGGCTTTTCTAACTCTTTCAGGCCAGGTTGAGTTCATAGTTGTAGAGGGCGGCGATTAAATTGAAACGCAGCCCATAGCGCCGTCGTCGA
>NZ_JAYGIG010000142.1:0-30664 GCF_034932105.1 Leptothoe sp. PORK10 BA2
CAGGCGCTCACGACACTAATGTTCATCAGCTTTTTCTCAATAAGACTCTTCTTAATGACACTATTCTCAATAAAATGGCCAAAATAGAGGCTTGTTGAGATATGTACTTTTGTATGCGTTTGCCCTGTTTTTGAGGCCCCACGGATTGACTAGCGATGTTCCTTCAGGTTGCCCAGCTCGTCTCTCTATGAGTCTTACCAGCTTTGCCAGATGACTATGCTCATTAAACATTTCCATGGGCAAAATTTGATCGGTAAGGGTAGTCCAGGAATCTTTACTGAACTAGCAATAGACTTTATCAAGGCTTTGCTTTGCTTGCCTGACGATGCAGTTAAATGTACTTAGAAAGGGTCCATTGTAGATAACATTCGCATAATTATAAATCGGGTCTCTGGTGTCAGAGGTCAATTGTTTACTTGAATCAAGGTATGGCAACCAGTCATTGCCCTTGGCGCATCTCGCTATGTCAGCTATTTTGCTGACAATTTTTAGGGTGCAATTCCCTGGCTGTTTTCGGTGTTAATGTCCTTCATTTTTAATAGGCACCAACGACTAGAGAGCCAGGAAACATTGTTGCAAAACAAATGCACAACAAGTTTGCGTGAAGTTTACTACAAAAATATAACACATGAATAAATGGTCAGGTTCCTTAAAACCGTCTTGGTTTTTAGTGGCACCGCTAGTTTCTGGTGTGGTTGCGATCGCAACCCCCAGCCAAGCGGCTAGTTTAGCCTTCTCAGAAAGTTTACTAGAGGTCACGTTTAACCAAGCTTTCTTCTCCAGTAGCACAGATACCGATACTGATACATTTACCATTGCCGATGATGGCGATGTTTCAGCAGAGGCAGTTGCAGAGGCGGTGATCTTTAATGACCCATCCGATGCATCCGTATGCATCTTTGGCCTCGGCAATCCCGGTGCCTGCAATGTGGCATTCAGCGGAGTCATTGGCGACAATGGCAACAACTATTTTGGCCAAGCTAAAAGCACGGCTAAAGTGTTGGGTAACTTTTTTGTCAGCTCTGGTGCTATTTTTGCCTTTGATTTTATTGCCTCCCTGCTACTTCAAACCGAAATTGACCGACCTGACATTGAAACAGCCCAGGCTGCCGGGACAGTTTCCTTCTCCCTCTATGGTGGTCCTCAAGCCCAATCCCTATCTCTTTTAGATACCTTTACCCTGTCAGGGAGCTTATCAACAGTAGGCCCAGGGGATAGCTTAGTCGCACCAAAGGGTAGTCATGCCCTGACGTTTGATACCAGCTTTGATCAATCTTTTGGAGGGCAAGTCGAGTTTGTTGATGCTTTTGTAGAAGGATCGTATAACCGTAGTTTTGAAAACGATACCTATTTACAATTGATAGAGGTGAAAACTACTACTGCCTGTGTTGCCACTGCTGCAAGTCAGCAAGATTGCAAACAGTCGGTGCCAGAACCCATGAGCATATTAGCGCTATTAGCACCACTCTTGGGACTCATGGGTATATTTTTGAAAAAAGAACATCTACCTAATTAGTTAGAGATCGTTACCGATAAAAGAGACGACTAAGGGGCCGCATTTTGCAGCTGGGATCTTAGGTAACAATTTCTTAACCTACGTACACTAAAATGCACCTTGCTCGATCGGTATTGAGCAGGTGCATTTTAGTAATTATTTGACCAAAATAGACCGAAATAGAATTCATACAAGAATCTGCCAAAATGGCCACACCCCTCCTAAGAAGTCGCATATCTTATTTACAAGAGCAACGGGAGTTGCTTAAACATCTTTTTTTGGAGAGTGCATAAATGCTGATTAATGATCTGAGCTATCTAGGTACTGTTAATGAAGACACCGACATCTCTGGTGGCAGTCGCTATCATCATCGTCGTCGTCCAGCCAGTGCTCTAGCAACGGCTGATGCTTCGGCAGTGGCTCTTGGTAAACACAGTAAAACTGATACATATACTAGTGCACAGGCTGTTGCAGGGGTAGGATCTGAGTCTTATTCTGGTTCCTACGCTTCTGCTCGTAATTAACAGATAATTCTTGCCAAGAATTAGCCCTCTTAAGAATCGCTGAAGGAATTATCTAATATGCTCTTTCGGCGATTCTTGTCGCATCAACAAGAATGGGTGATAGCTGCGATACATGCTAGTTTCCTCTCGATTAAAATACTTTGCAGATACTTGATATCTGCGGCATTTTATTGTTTATCGTCAGGACTCTTCGTGCGTTGCTGTACATCTTTCTAAAGGTGTGAAGAGAATTTTTGGCATTAGAGACAGGATAAAATCACGAATTACACAAGACAAGAAGATTAAAATAATGACCTTATTATCTTGTGTAAAGAAAGATTTTTTTAGCAATGACTTATCACTTGATAAGGAGAAAACAATGAGTCAGTTAGTGATAGAAGACCTAGAGTTTTTCGAGGTCTTTTCGAATCAGGTTAATATTAACGGTGGTTTTAGTCGTTCAGGCAGAGGTTCAGGGGCCGATTTAGATGCCGATTTGGATGCCGATGTGAGTGCCACGCTCCATATTAGTGGCAGCCTAGCGGGAGGACATATTAAGGTTTTTGCCCGAGGCAGTGGTGCCGCTGCCGCCGCCAGTGCGGCTACCGTCAACGGTCGAGCTTCTGCCAGTGCCTACGCCCAGGCTTAAAAATACTTAAGGCTTACATCCTTAGGTTGAGAGAACATGCGCGGTTGATCTCTTTCATGACAAAATTTGCTCCTCTGCTGTAGTGAAAATTGCGTAGTAAAACCAACTTTTTAGGAGTCAACAGTTCTGTTGGCTCCTATTTTTATGAATTGCAATCATCACTCTCCTTGTATGTCTCCCCTCCACAGAAATTGTATTGCTTGGAAAACTTCTGCCAAATTGGCAACATTCTCTTGGTGTGGCTCGATATAGTTAACTCACTGACCAAATCGATGGTTGGTGAGTTAATGTAAAAAATTGGAGAGAAAACCAATGTTTATTTCTGACTTAAGCTACCTCGAAACAACTGTGTCCTCTGATGTCTTGGGTGGCAGTCGTGGTGGAAAAGGTAAGCGTGTTGATATCGACATCACTAGCATCAAGCAGGTTGCTACTGCAAAATCTAGTGCTTATGCATATAAAGGTAATGCTAAATCCACAGCTATTGCTGTTAACGTAGCATACGCTTAGTAGTGATTGGATGAAGCTAGGCTTGATATTTAGATGGGAGAGTTTGAGATAACCTAGGCTCTATCTAGTCTTCATTTTCGAATCGAGGCTGATAGAACTCTCCTTTATAGACAAGTCTAGTGTTAGATGTCAAGTTCAGCATCCGAAAAGAATCGTTGTAAGGCTGCTCATGGACCATGGCGGAACTTGCAGCGATTCTTTTGTATGCAGCAATTCGTACAGATTGGTTCTTCACCTCTCACAGGAAAAGGGTAATGAAACTATCCAATTATGAAATTGACTTGGTGATTGAAGAGACTACTACAACCATTAGAGCTTTTTCAAGGGCAACATCTAAAGGCTTTTTCCCTGATTTCTTTGTCAGTAATGTCAATACAACTCAGTCCACTAGCACCTCAGGGAGCGTTACAGAAGCCATTGGCTTGGCGATCTCAACACCGCTCACATCGGCTGATGGAGCAGACATATTCCAGGGTACAGCCGAAGTTTCGGCCATAACCGATACTGTGGCTATCGCTGATGCCCTGGCAATCAGTGAGGCTATGGACGACGCGGTGGATATGCGGGTTACGGTCTTAGGAGATGCCTTTGCGACGGTCACTGGCAATGCAATTGCTGTGGGCATTGACAGCAGCAGTACAGTTTCTAGTGGCGATGGTGCCGATCTTATTCTGGGACAGGCAATTTATCGTGGAGCCATAGGGCCTGAAGTGAATGCGACGACTATTGGCATCCGGGGTGGGTCCTATGATCTGGGCAATGGTAATGATATTGTTAGGGCCATTGCCTCCGGTGGTGGGATCAACATAGGTGTCCAAGATGTGTTGATCGATGGTGGAGAGGGAGCTGATACCTTTGAACTGCAAAGCGGTACTGGTGTCGTTATCGGTGGCGGCGGCGATGATCTTCTCTTGTTGGAGGGTAGTAAAACTGACTACACGTTTACGGCTTTAACATCCTCCCTGGGTGTAAGTATTCAAAAAAATGGTACAAACCTAACTGTGAGTGATGTTGAATCGTTTCAATTCGCTGGCGATCTGGCCATGACTTATCAGTACACAGATTTATTCACGGTCTAATTTTATCTCCTTTGGTTAGTCAGAAAAATCACCTGACTCCTATGGTTTCTCGAAAAGCTTTGCTGCTCGATCTGTTTATTGTGGGAATTTTTATCTCACTGTCTGCTCCAATTTTCATTAGAGGTGAATTACCTCACTGGTCTTAAACCACGTCCAAGTTGAAACCTTGAGTTTCCTCACCAGAAAAACTACCGTTCTGGACGTGAACAAGGTTTATATAGAGTCCAACTACTTTAGTATTTTACTCTTGTGAAATAACGGTTGTCAGCCTCACCTGCCAGACCTTAGAGCCATGTGTATGCATTTCATTACTCCATAATAGATTATGAAAATCGAAATCATCAATACATTAGAAGCTTTTAGCGCCATCAGACGTAATTGGGAATTTGTGTATCAATCCGATCCTGAATCCTTATTTTTCGTTTCTTGGATTTGGCTGTCTGGGCGGCTAATGCATCATGATCAGGGTTCAGAGCCTTGGTCTATCTTGGGACTAAAGGTAGATGAGAATGATGATGATGCGGACTATGTGGCTTTTATGCCGCTCGTAATCGATCTGGATGAAACTGTTCCTGGTACGTTATACACTGAGCTCTCCATTGCTGGGGTGACGGATGCAAATCATGTTCCATTTATCTGTCTTCCAGACTATGAAGCGGCTGCATTATCAGCGTTTGCTAGCTATTTGCAGAGCGATGAGACGTGGTCTGTCCTGACCATCCGTAATATTGCCAAAACAGATCCTCGACTAAGTCGATTTTTAGCTCACTTTCCTCAAGAAGATTTTAGCGTTCAAGAACAACACCATGTGAATGATGTTGATTGTATCGACAATAATATTGTTCCCTATATTTTACTGCCCGATAATTGGGACAGCTATCTCCAACAATCGTTGAGTCCCAATACAAGGCAAAAAGTTAGACGACTCTTAAGAAAAATTGGCCACAGGAATGAGTTTCAGGTTACCCAGGCCAACGCAGACACCCTAGATCGTGATCTCAAAATCCTGTTTGATTTTTGGGAAAAAAGTTGGGCAGGGAGAAAAGGTGATGCCCACTGCCATAATATTTTGAAGTATGCAGAACTGAATTTACGCCATTGTTTTGCCAACGATTGTTTATATTTGTCGGTGCTATGGCGAGATCATCAGCCGTTGGGAGCCATTGCTAATTTAATGGATTGGCAGAAAAAATCGATCCTTTTCCTGATTGGCAGTCGAGATGACACGGTTAAAAATATCTCATCGGGTATTATTCTACATGCCTTGGGTATTCAATTTGCGATTCAAAACCAATTTAAAGTCTATGATTTTTTGATGGGGAATGAGGCGTATAAGTTTTCCTTAGGGGCTCAGGAGCGGCCCATCAAGATTGTGGTATTACAGCGCCAGGATGAACCCCAGAAACCTCGCAAACTCGATCCGAGAACCCTGCCCCAAGCCCATAAAATTGCATCGATTTACCATCAGCTCAATCGCTTGCCTGAGGCGGAGAAAATCTATCGCCAAATTTTATGGGCCCAACCTGGGCATCCCAAGGCTCTCTACGGATTAGGGGTGATTGCCCAGCGGACAGGCGACTTTTCATCTGCTGAAGTGTTATTCAGACAGTTTCTGAAGTTGCAACCCGATAATGTTAAGGGATGGTTTAGCCTAGGGACACTTTATCAAACCAGGGGGGAGTTGATAGAGGCTGAACAGGCGTTTCGGCAAGCATTGACCCTGCCCACGGTGGCCTCCGTAACCGCTGCGATCTATCATAATCTTGGTTACCTATTGCAGCAAAAGGATAGCTGGAACGAGGCCATTGAATGTTATCAACAGGCCCGGACGCTTCAGCCTGATTGTATTGAGGCAGAGGTGAGTTGGGCCAATGCCCATTATCATCAGGGCAACCTATCGCCAGAGAAACAGAAGCATTATGCTGTTCTTAATCATGATCTAGGCGATCAACGCCAGGAGGCGGGGGATTTAAAGGTTGCGATCGCATATTATCGCCAAGCAATCCTCATGCAACCTGATCTTGCTAAGCCTTATTATCAGTTAGGTCTAGCCTTAGCAGCCCAGAGTGAAGCCGCCGAAGATGAGATCATGGCCTGCTATGAAAAGGCATGGCAACTGCAACCCACCTATCGTGAGGCCGAGGTGGCCCTGGCAAATATGCAGTATCGCCAACATCAACTGCCCACAGCGAAATACAGTCACTATGCAGCAGCTAACTATGACCTGGGGAATGACTATCGAAAAAACAATGATCTCGATGTTGCGATCGCATATTATCGCCAAGCCATTCTGATCAAGCCTGATCTGGCTGAAGCCCATTACCAGTTAGGATGGGTCCTCCAATTAAAAGGCCAGAGCCATTGGGATGAAGCGATCACTTGCTACCAAGCAGCCCAAGCATTAAAGCCCCATGACTCAGCCGCCGATATCTGCATAGCCACTGTGCGATACAGACAAGGCACGCTATCTCAAATGGACCAACAGATCTATGCTGACCAAGTCTATGGGTTAGGAAATTCTCTCAAGCAGGCCGGTGACATGGACGCAGCCATAGAATCCTACCGTCTGGCAATTGCCATGAACCCATCGTTATCAGCGCCCCGAGATGCCTTGAGACTTGCCCTCCAGGAACAGGATAACGTTACCATTAAGGTCAGTTGTGCAAAGCGATAGGTCGACAATACGTTGAATGGGTATCAACTTCAGCCGGGAAATCCTGGCTAGGTGGGGACTCAGGGGACAGAAGCCAGTGAGGCCCAGGTTCCTGACTCCTGAACACTATCCTTAAGAAAACGTCTCGCTTTGAGTTGGTACCCCGTTGAATTAAATCCTACCCCTGCAACATTTTTTTCTTAAATTCCTCTCAATACCCCTCTCAATACCCCTAGATGCTGATAGACCTTGCATATATAGGGTCTGCTAAAAATGTCGATGGTGTTTGACTGAGCCATTTTCTCCAGCCCCCTCTTAACCTAGCCTGGGTCGTGTCAACGGCCTCTAAATAATTGAGATCGAGGATCCTCCGTCTAGACTCGGCACGATGGGTATGCTGGGGGTGGGCAGCGGGTGCTGCTTGATGGTGTCGACTGATCCGTTTTAACCCATTTTCTGACTGATGATGTACTTGCATCAGGCGGTGGTAGGTGCGATATGGTATGTATTGCAACGGATTGTGGCCTGCGATGCTGAGAAATAAAACACAGGCCCAAGAGTATTTACCATCAAGGATTGCCTCGATGACTTCATCAAACTTTTCCTGATGCATCAGCTTTCTCCAATAGGGTGAATAATGGCAATTTTGGCGTCTATTCGATCACGACGGAAGCATGACTAGCTGCATAACTCGTGACCTGGTTAGGAGATACCTCCACCTCCACCATCTGCTGATAGGTGGTAGTCTCCTCACTGTGATCATCAGAGATGATCATAACGCTGGTGGCTTCGGCAATGGTATGACCATTGGCCGTAACGATCCGTTTTTTAATCACTTTTCGTTGTCTCATACTCAGCTATCTCCTGCTTAATCTAATGACTTAAAACTTATATACTCAGCAATAGCTCACTCTCTCGGAACCATCTCTACAGGCATGGGAGTTTGTTTTTTCTCCCTGAACCCCTGAGCTCTGCCCCCGTCATCCACCTCACTATAAAGCAGATAATTAATTTCCCGCTCCAGCCATTCTTCAAATAAATCTTGGATGATCTCTTGTCGAACTTCATCGGTTAACTGAGCTGATATGAATGCCTCAACCATCAATAGACCATAGCTAGAGTTTATTTCGATGGGGCCAATAAGAGTGCCTATGGGAGCACCAAAAACAGCAGCGGCAACAGCGGGTTCAAGCTTCCATCGAGATATTTTACCCTCATAGCCACACCGGAGGCTACGGTCTGGGTCACTATCATATCGATGGGCAGCGCTATGAAATGAACTTTCCTTTTCTAGGATTTGATAGCGGATTTCCTGAGCGAAATGATAGTCCTGAACTTGCAATTGATAGAGTAAAACCTGATCAAATTGGAGCTTGTTTTGTGAGAAATACTTTTCGACCTCTGCGTCAAACAATGAGGCAGCTAATTTTTTCTCTAATAAATGGGAACAGATACCCGCCTCCCAATCCTCCGGATCCATTAATTGTTCTGTGAGCCATGCCAAGGTATCAGCCGCTTTTTCTAGGTGGTTCTTGCGGCGGAGCTCCTCGGCTTCGGCTTGAATCTCTGACGGAGTGACCGTGAGATTTCTAACCTGAGCCCCCTGCTGAATTACCTGTTGACTCAGGAGCTTTTTATAAATCCCCCGCAGTTGTGAGGTTTGCCTGAGATAGCTAACAACCTCATCTGGGGTGAAACGGGCTTGAGAAAAATCCGCCATATTTTTAGAAAACGACGAAACTATGGATAAATCAGCTATAAACTCCTCCAAGAATATCTGGGGTCAAATTATAAATCAGGCCATTTTGGCCCCAGATAAAGTTTGTTATACAATCTTTACAAAAAGGCTGCATTCCTCAGAAGATATTTCTGGATCTACCATGGGGAGAGGTTCGGCTTGTTCCATTGGCTGCTACAAAGTTTCGAACTAAGTCGCGCAGTCCAGCTCCCACCTCGAATGGACCCCTTGGGGTTATGACCATCGTCTAAGTAGGAGAGATCTACGATGGGCTGGATTTTAGGATATTCGCGGGATGTTTGCTGTCCAGAAGACTGATTGCTGCGCTCCAAATGATAATTCTCTTTAACTAGACGATTGTAGGTACGGCAAGGCATATATTCCTTGGGATTGTACCCCCTAGCCCGTAGCCACAGCACACAGGCCCAGGAGTATTTGCCATCTAGAATAGCCGTCATCATGTCATCTAATGAATTATCCATTTTGATATCCTTGTTTGTTATTAAAGTGATTTATCTATGGCGGGGGATCTCTATCTAAGGCATCACCAGATGCTAGAGGGAATTTTCTAATGTTTTAGAACCATTGGGAGTATTACAAATTGAGTCCACCTTTTTGCAGTTGCTTGAAGGGCGATATCAGAATATCGATGACTCGACGTTGTCGAATAGTAATATCCACAGTGGCAGTTTGTCCGGGTTTAAAGTGTTTGAGCCCCTTCTCCGTTTCGAGATGGTTTTGCAAAAGCTCAATTTCTACTTCGTAAACCTCCCCCAAGGCTTCATCCTTAATCGCATCAGGGGCCACCGTCACGACCTTCCCTTCAACCGTTCCATAGTCCTGGTAAGGATAGGCATCAAATTTAATCCGAGCCGTCATTCCCTCCTGGACAAAGCCAACATCACGGTTTGCTAGCTTTGCCGATAATACTAAGGGGACACCTTTAGGGGACACCTCAGCAATGGCTTGACCCACCTGTACCACCTCATTGGGGTTGTCTATTTTAAGGGCCAGTACCACACCCTCGACGGGGGCATGGAGGGATGTATTGTTTAGCTGGGTGTAGGCTTTTTGTAATAGGGTTTCGGTTTGCGTAATACTGGCATTGAGTTGAGTGATCTCAACCTCTAGTTGTTGCAAGCTTTGGCGAGCTTCTAGGACATAACGTTGGCCTTCGGCCTGTATTTGAGTTTGTTCAGCATCCAACTGCCTGATGGCTGAAAGCTCTTCCTGAAGGTCACCATGGGTTTGAGCCATGGTCTGTTGTCTGGCCAACAGCGCTTGCTCCGCATCAAACACATATTCTTGGGAAATCGCCCCATCAGCCTTTAGCGATGTCAACCGTTGAATGCGTTCTTGGTGTGCGGTAATTTCACCCTGCATTAGGTTGATTAAGGATTGAGCCGTAGCGACATTGGTTTTTGCCCCATCGATTGCAGCGGTTTGCGCCAAGGTGCTGGCTTCGGAACTGGTCTGTCGAGTTTGAATCTCTAATCGTGTTTTCTCAGCCAATTCCTGGGTTTGTCTGAGCTGATCTTGGTAGGCTTGCAACGCTTGCTCCAACTGGCTAATCTCCGTCCGATCTAGCCGATCGTCTAGTTTGAACATCACTTGCCCAGCTTCAACCCGATCGCCTTCCTGGACCAGGATATCCGACACTTTTCCCTGGCGGACTGGCATCACGGTGTACACCTCTCCCTGGGGAACAAGCTGCCCTCGAGCTGAGCTGACCTCTTCTACCTTGCCCACATAGGCCCAGAGCCCAAATGTAATAAAAAATACAACTCCGCCTGCCAATAGGCGATAAGGTAATTGAGCTGGGGGATGATCTAAGGTCGTTTGTAATGCCGTAGACCAAGCTGCTGTGGGAATAGCGGGTGGCGGCAGGGTGGATGAAAAGGATTCAGGCCGATTATTCGCTGGAGCTGATCGATGAAGTTCAGACCGTGTCCTACTGGCAATGGTCTGGGAATCCTTGGTTGTTTGAGGAGATGCAAGATCACTGGATAATTTTGTCATGGCTAAGCATGCTAGTTACGCATTTATACTGTAGTTATCGTCAAAGACGATAGCTTTTTTGCTATTTTTATCGATATCTTTACTAAAACTGACTGAAAAGTCTGACAAAAAACAAAAACTCTTGGGTGGATTAGAGGGCGAGTTGTTGTTGCGCCAAATAGTAGTACAGGCCTTCCTTGGCCATCAGTTCCTCATGGTTACCCTGTTCCACGAGGATTCCTTGATCGAGGACAAAAATTCGATCTACCTGGCGAACGGTCGATAGTCGGTGGGCAATAATAAAGGATGTGCGGTTATGGCTAATCTGAGCCAGGTTATGTTGAAAGCGGCGTTCAGATTCGGTGTCAAGGGAGCTGGTGGCTTCATCTAGAATTAAGAGGCCAGGTTGTCCCAGCAATGCTCGGGCTATGGCTATGCGCTGTCGTTGTCCCCCTGATAGGGTTGAGCCTCGCTCTCCTACCTTGGTGTTATAGCCCAAGGGTAGGGCCTGGATGAAGGCATGGGCTTCGGCGAGCTTGGCTACGGCAACGACCTGTTCTAGCCCGTAGTCAGGTCGATGTAAGGTAATATTTTCGAGGATAGTGCCTGAAAATAGAAAGCATTCTTGAGGAACGACGCCTAGTTGCGATCGCAACGAATGCGGGGAAATATGACGAATTTCGTGGCCATCAATTAGAATTCGACCACTGCTAGGGTGATATAAACCCTGCAATAAACTAATTAATGTAGTCTTGCCTGAACCACTACGACCCACAATAGCAATAGTCTCCCCAGACTGTACTTCAAACGAAACATTCTGCAATGTGTTTTGCTCATCTTCTTCTCCATAGCGAAAGGTCACATTGTCAAAGCAAATTTTGCCCTGAATAGACGGTAGGTACAGCATAGAATGCTGCACAGGCTCTTCGGGCTTGGCAGAAAAAATATCATTTAAACGTTCTACCGAAATCGTCACCTCCTGAAACTCATCCCACAAGCCCACCAGGGCCAGTACAGGGCCAATCACACTGCCAATCAGCATATTAAACGCAAAAAATTGACCAATGGTCAGCTGGTCTTGAATCACCAGATAGGCCCCATACCAAATCAAAGCAGTGCTGCCTAATGAGTTGATCACCCCACTGGATGCTTGCAAAGTATTTGCGAGCTTTTGACCATGGAATCGAGCATTGAGCAATTGAATCAAATCATTTTCCCAGCGCCATCGAACTTCTTGCTCAACCGCAACGGCTTTAATGGTGGCAATGCCAGCCATCATTTCCACCAGGGTAGAATTCTCCTTAGCATCCGCATTAAAAATTTCACGCGAAACTTGCCGCAGTAGCGGCGTTGCCCCAATAGCTAACAGGGCAATTAACGGAATAAACGCCAACACTAGCAGCGTCAGGTGCCAGTTGTAGTAGGCCATCAATCCGATATAGACAATCATCATGACCACATCGAGCCAAACAATGACCAATTGCCGCGTCAGAAATAGCTGAATTTTCTGTCCTTCATCCACTCGGGTAGTAATATCACCCACATGGCGAAAATCAAAAAACTTTAAAGGCAACTTCAACGTATGTTTAACAAAACCACTGAGTAAAGAAAGGTCTAAACGATTAGAGAAGTAATCCAACAAATACTGCCGCACGGCAGCTAATCCAACTTGCCAGAGCCCAAATATTAAAAGACCAATGGCAAAAACATTTAACGTGACAACACTCCGCTGCACCACCACCCGGTCCAAGATCACCTGCGTCAGGAGGGGGGTTACCAACCCAAAAATCTGAATTAACAAAGACGCCAAGATGATTTGGATAATCAAGCTGCGATAGGGCCACAGCAGTCCCAACAGGTTATTTAGGGACTGGTTGTCCTCACTAGTTGTCGTCTGTAATTGTTTCGTAGGATCTAGCAGCAGGGCATAGCCTGTCCATCCAGCTAAAAAATCTTGATGGGAAAGCCACCTACGGCCTTTGGCCGGATCAGCAATTAAGACCTGCTTATGCCTGATCTTATAAACGACGACGAAGTGATCACCCTGCCAATGGGCCACAAAGGGACGCTGACTATCGGCCATGCGATCTAGGCTCGCCCGCACGGGTCTGGCCTCAAAACCGACCTTCTCAGCCGCTTTTACTAAGCCCTTTAAGGAGGTCCCCTCACGACTGGTTCCTGCCAGTTCGCGCAACGTATTGAGACTTAGCTGCTTGCCCCAGTATCGAGCAATCATGGCCACACAAGCAACGCCACAATCAGCTGCACTTTGCTGCTCAATAAAGGGCACACCTCTCCAGATGCGACGTCCCCGCCGATGGCTAGGCCTCGGAAAAGTTAATGGATTTGGGGACGGTGGATTGGGCGCTGCTACCTGGGTCGACCGAGTTAGCGTGAATGGGTGTTGCGGTGGGCTGGGCCGCGACCGATCTCCCCGTAGCAAATTATCGCTCGCATCCGCATTCCATCGCTTCAAGGAGGATTCAGCAGGCGCAGATTGCAAAAATGGAAAGCGGGACCAATCACGCTGGTGGAGACTGTACACCGACAAGGCCCTTTGCGCGAACCACTCAGGGGGAATCGGGTCAGGATAGCCCCAGTCTTCTCCCACCAGGGGGGGATAGCTATCTGGGCTAGTTGACTGGATGATTCCATGCCTGAGCCAAAAATGATTGGCTCCAACTAATTCAGTCAATGGCTGTTGCCCCTGAAGGTGTTGCTCCCCACAGGCTAGGATAAAGTCCTGTAACTCATAGCTACTACAAGACTTCAGTGAGGTCATTGTCTTAAAGAAAATGAGTTTCTCACGATATTTAATCTGAGCCTGCAAATAGGTTTTAAGATCCGGTAGCTGATCAATCCAGCGTTGCAAAACAGCTAACGGCATCCAGGCAATGTCAACATTACTGGCGGCTACAACCCGATAAGGGAATTCATGAGGTTCCAATAATGATTCAGCCCCAAATGTATCACCGGGGCCCAATGACTGTACCGGAATCTCACCTATTAGCTCGGATCCAGCACTCAAAATGCGACCATGTCCTTGACACATCACATAAAGCCCTGCACCAAGGCCATGGGAGGGAATAGGGTCTCGAAAATTTTCTTCATAAACAAAGAGTTCATCTCCCACCCTAAAGGTATGGAGCTGAAAGTCTTGGCTTAACTGAACAGGCACATCAAATTTGGCATTGATCAGTAAAGCAATATCAAATGGAAACGGAACAGAAGGAAGTTGCATTGCCTGATGTCCAAAGATAGACAACCCATGAGTCCAAAAGTTCTGGTACTAAATACCTAAATCATCGAGCTCAAGGGCCAAATAGTCACCCTATTTAGGCGGTAGCTGAGTTGTCACTGGAATAGGGTGGAACGACCCACAAAAGCTTAGTTCAGACTAAATTCCTACCGAAACTGTCTATACAGTCATGTAGTATTTAATGTGCACAGCTCACAAGTGCAAATTAAGTACTACATCAACGCTGCAAAATAGTCCAATGACCTGGTCCTGGTCACCGATTTTATGGACTACAACAGCCAGGTATAAAGCTTTTGAAAACCTGGGTCTGTCAATAAAGCTAATATAGGAGGTATCATCGGCACCTGATTAGCCGCAGACTTGAATCGGTCCTAGGCTAACTAGCACCGTTGCCTCAAACACAAGGAAGTGGGGCAATACCTGAATACGTTGGCCAAAATCCTTGGCAGCAAGAAAGCTCTTTTCTGTGTATGAAAATCTTGATAGGTAGATAGCATGGTCCTCTTTTAAAATCAAATGGGGCAATTTAATTGAGGCTGCAGCATCCTATTAAAACACAAGGAGACTACACACAAGGAGACTACGCGACGTATATACCACAATTATAATTATGAACCTTTGGCTTTAAAGCGTAATTTAATTTAACTTATCATCATGAAGATTTTTTACATAGGCATCGTTTTCGCAAATTAGCATTGGATGTCTTGTGGCTTTTACTTCTAAGCCCATGGTTCATCATGTATTTTAGGGCGCTAAATAAAATCAAGAGGCTGTGTATTGTTTACTGTAGCATTTAATAAGTTTGGTTTGTGTAGGACTGTTGCGGAACACCTAAAATACTAGTCCTAGAATAGGTAATTTGAGTGTTGTAGCCTTCCAACTCAAATAGATTGGGCTGAACAATCGAACGTATATTCCAAGTTTGCCAGTATGAAAAAGTATAAAAAGTAGGAACTAGAGGTTCAGAAAAGTTCAGGTTTACGATGCCGAATAAAATGAGCTACGGAGAACCTAGCGCTGGTCGGCAAGAGGATGAGTCGATATGATGAGTCGATATGCAGAAAGATACATTCTCAACCCAGGCATGGGACTCCCACGTCTTTGACCGTAGAACAGTTTAATGAATTTGTCTTGTCCCACCTGTACATTGGGCGTTGCGGCCCTCAGCCGAAGCTCTCTTTGCACACGATCTTCAACTATATTTTGAAATTCTTGTACCTGGGCTGTCAGTGGAAAGAACTGCCCATCGAAACGAACAAAGTAGGGACAACGGATTGTCGTGATGTTTCATGAACTGCCGATCCCACGGTATAAACAGATTCGCTGTCCTATTTTTTTGCTGCGGCAAGTATCTCGTGGATTCGCCCAAGGGGCGGATGGGGTGATGACCCATAATGTGGCCTTTTAGCAAACCTGAGCCAAATGGACCCAGTCCCCCGTACAATGCATTCCCAACTTTTTCACCATTGGGGAGTTGGAGCCAGTGCTGCCCCTAGCCAAACGGCAACGATCTGGCGGTAGCGATCGCACCCAGGTATACCACCACACACCCCACCCTCAAACGCATCTGCCAGTTGCTCAATATCCAGGCCCTTTACGATGTAGGCCGTCGCCCATGGCCACTACCGCACCTGCGCCCAGTGGGCGGTCCAAGCGATCTATCCGGTCGTGCCCACACCAGCGGTGAATACTGACATGTATACGGAAATTGATATGAGCCAGCGATCGCAAATCCTCCGGGCTAGCTATTGCTGCTTAAGGCTGTCACGGATATATCCATCGGCCTCACTAACCTGACAGACACTATATTTAATCCTTAACCATGCGTACACAAGCGGTCAGCAATTCAATTGAGATGGGTCAATTGGCGCCCTGTCCCAAGCTATTTGTCGTTGGCTGCCCCCGGTCGGGCATATCCTGGGTCACATCCCTCATTGCCCAACACCCTAAGGTGGTGGCAGTACCCAGGGAAACCCATGTTTACCGACTGGTGTATGAGCCATTTGTGAAACTGCCCCGATGGACCTGGCAACAACGACTGCAAGAATGGAAAGGAATTTTGCGGCACTATGGCTTAAAACCACTCCTGTTTGGGTTTAAACCCGCAGACATTTGGCCAGGGATTTTGCGAGATTATCGAATTCTAAATCGACCCGATAGCAACGGGTTACACAGTTTAGTCAACTATGACGAGCTGTGCCGACTGGTCAACGCAATCCGGTTTGAGGTACTAGAGACTAATCATGGTTTGAACCAGGCAGAAGAATTGATTGCAGCCATGTTTGACCGTTTTTTTGAGCGCCATGGGCAACCGGGGCAAACGATGTTAGAAAAGACACCGATGCACATTCGCTATGGGGAGCAAATCCTGTGGCGGTTCCCAGAAGCCCGGATTATTGAAATGGTTCGCGATGGGCGGGATGTCTGTGTGTCTTACAATGCCCTAGCCCAGCAAGAATCATGGGCTAGGCTGGGGACAGCGGGTGCAATTCGCCAATGGCAGCAATATGTTGAATGGGGAGAAGCCATTAGGGCAAGACCTAGCTTCCAGTCTCGGATACATACGGTGCGATACGAAGCCCTCAAGGCTGACCCGGAGAGAAGTTTGCAACAGATTTTTGCATTCGCCAACCTGGACTGGAATGCAGAACAGGTAGAAGCCATTGTGGCGGCGGCGGACATTAACCGAGTAGCCAAAAAGGAGAAGGGACAGTATGTTCGGTCAGGCTCAGTGGGGGATTGGCAGGACCAGCTGTCTGGGGCAGAGTTGGATTTGTGTGATGAGATTGCTGGAGAACAGCTGGTGCGGCTGGGTTATAAGGCTGGCATGGCAAACCGATGAATGGCCTGCGTTGGGGCGACCTAGGGCCAGCGGTCCATAAACAATCAGCAAAGATACAGAAGACCCTCCTCAGCCATGCAGACACATCCAAAAAATCTAGGTAGAAGATTGTAAAACACAAGATATGAGTGGAGTGGAGTTTGCTTCTGTTAACCTTGCGACTTTAAATCCAAGACGAATAAAAGCTTCTTTGCCAGGTGCCAGATCTGAAACCACCTGCCTTTTTTGCGGTGATTTAATGCGGCGGCAATCTCTAGTTAATGAGATTAAAATGTTTTGTTAACCTACCTCTGAGATAGTGCTGAGGGGGATTGTGAATAATCCAGAAAAAATATTGAGATGGTCACTCTTTTGTTGTCTAAAAAGTGACCTGTTCGTCTTGTGAACAATTATTTACTTATCATTCAAGGGTGAAGATGGTTACCTTAAAAGGATTTGCTTCTCTACCAGCCGACACCTTCGCTGAAGGCCCTCCGTCTGGTGCAGACAATGGGCGGGTCGATGCTGTAAATCGGATTCAGCCAATCTCTGGCAATGGTCGCAACGGCCCCTTCGATGGGCAGCCAGTGCAAGGATTTAGCGGTGTACAGTTTGCTCCCGATAGCGCAGGCAATACATTTTGGTTTCTCTCTGACAACGGATTTGGTAGCGAAAGCAATAGTGCTGATTATTTGTTGAGAATCTACCAAGCTGAGCCTAGCTTTAGTGGTCAAGGGGGTGACGGCAGTTTTGAGATTCAAGGGTTTGTTAGTCTTAGCGATCGCAACGGGCTAATCCCATTTGAGATTGAAAATGGGGACACGTCTGAGCGGCTGCTAACGGGTGCTGACTTTGATATTGAGTCATTTGTAATTGACGATAATGGCGACATTTGGATTGGGGAAGAATTTGGTCCTTACCTACTGCACTTCAACAGCGAAGGTGTCCTGCTAGAGGCTCCCATTGCCACCCCAAATCCGGTGGAGCTGAATACCCTCAACGGTCAGGATCCTTTGGTGATCGGCCACCGGGGGGCGAGTGGTGATTTTCCGGAGCATACGTTAGAGGCTTATCGGGCTGCGATCGCAGCCGGAGCCGACTTCATCGAACCCGATTTGGTCACCACCCGTGATGGTGTTCTAATTGCCCGCCATGAGCCCATGCTGGACGACACCACCAACGTAGCCGAGGTGTTTGGCCCCGAACGCATGTCCACCAAAATGCTGGATGGCGAAGAAGTCACCGCCTACTTTGCCGAAGATTTCACCCTAGACGAAATCAAGCAGCTGCGAGCCGTCCAGTCCCGCAGCTTTCGTGATCCTGCCTTTGACGGTCTGTTCGAGATTCCCACCTTTGAGGAAGTAATTGAACTGGTGAAATCCGTTGAAGCAGAAACCGGCGTCAAAGTTGGCATCTATCCCGAAACTAAGCACCCCACCTTCTTTGAGCAACAGGGACTCTCCCTCGAAGAGCCTCTGCTGGCAACCCTGCAAAAAACAGGTTTCACTGACCCCGACCGCATCTTTATCCAGTCCTTTGAGTTTCAGAACCTGATTGAACTCCAGGGACAGCTCGATGCCGCCGGTATCGGCGACATTCCCCTAGTGCAGCTTTACGGCAACACCCTACCCGATGCCCCAGTGGCTGACGGCTTCTCTGCCCCCTACGATATCCGCTTTAATGTGGAGCAAGGGAATGATCTAGCAGCCATCTATGGGGCCGACTTTTTAGCTGCAGCGGAGAATCCCCTATCGGCTACCACTGTTTACAGCGATCTTGACAGTCCTGAATTTTTGCAGGTGATCAGCAACCAGTATGCAGAAGGTGCAGGCCCTTGGAAGAATAATATTCTGCTGCGGGAAGCCCTAGCTACCCCCGTCGATGGCAACGGTGACGGCGTAGCCGAAATCACCACCCAGCTGACAGGCGAAGTCACCTCCTTTATCGACGATGCCCATGCCGCCGATCTACAGGTACATCCCTACACCCTACGGGATGAAGAACGCTTCTTGACCCTAAATCCTGATGGCACCCCTCAAACCCCGGAGCAAGAATTCCAACAGCTAGTCGACATTGGGGCCGATGGCTTCTTCACCGACTTTCCCCGTACCGGTGATCCCGTCGTTGACAAGCTCACCTCCGATCAGGTGCGTTCCCCCAACAATCCTGATTTTAAGTTCAATACCCTCAATGGCCAAACGCCTTTGGTGATCGGCCACCGGGGTGCCAGCGGCGATTTCCCCGAGCACACCCTAGAAGCCTATCGTCTCGCCATTTACCAGGGTGCCGACTTTGTTGAACCTGACCTGGTCATCACCTCCGACGGTGTCTTAATCGCCCGCCATGAACCCATGCTGGATGACACCACCAACGTGGCCGAAGTGTTTGGCCCTGAGCGGATGTCCACCAAAATGCTCGATGGGGAAGAGGTCACCGCTTACTTTGCCGAGGACTTTACCCTGGCAGAGATCAAGCAGCTGCGGGCGGTGCAGTCCCGGCCTTACCGCAATCAAGAATTTAACGGTGAGTTCGAGATTCCCACCCTGGCCGAAGTCATTGCCCTGGTGGAAGAAGCCAGCGCCGCCGTAGGTCGCAACATTGGCATCTATCCTGAGACCAAGCACCCCACGTTCTTTGACGAACAGGGACTCTCCTTGGAAGAACCCCTAGTGCAAACCCTGGTGGACACTGGATTTACCGATCCCAACCGCATCTTTATCCAGTCCTTTGAGATTGCTAACCTACTAGACCTGCGCAACAATCTGTTGCCCGCAGCTGGTTTAAATAGCCTCAAACTGGTACAGCTGTTTGGTGACATCGAGGGCAGCTTTATCAACGAGGGCGGCGGTGGTTTCTCCGTGCCCTATGACCTAGTGGCCAATGCTAGCCTATCCGATGCGGAGAAAGCAGCCATCTACGGTGATCTACTGCCCTTCCTGGATTTTGAAAATCCTGGCTACAATTCCTTAGCCAATGCTGAAGCCATCGTTGAAATCAGCAGCTATGCCGATGGTCTTGGCCCTTGGAAAAACAACATCCTCCTGCGGGAGCCCATCAGCACACCGGTGGATGGAAACGGTGATGGCGTAGCTGAAATCACCTCCCAGCTGACCGGTGAAATCGTCCCTCTGATCGACTTTGCCCACGCTGCCGGTCTACAGGTTCACCCCTACACCCTGCGGGATGAGGAGCGGTTCCTCACCCTAAATCCTGATGGCACTCCCCAAACCGCCGGGGAAGAGTTCCAACAGCTGATTGAACTAGGTGTGGATGGCTTCTTCACCGACTTCCCTGAGACTGGACGGATTATCGTCGAACAGTACGAAACCGCTGAAGAGTTTGCCAACCTAAGCAGTTCTCGCGGTTTCGAAGGCATGGCCTTTAGCCCCGACCGTCAGACCCTTTATCCTCTCCTAGAGGGCTCCGTCTTTGGCGATCCCGCCGGTTCCTTGCGGATCTATGAATTTGATGTGGCCAGCAGTGCATTTACAGGCATTGTGGGTCTCTATCAGATGGATGCTACCAACCATGCCATTGGGGATTTCACCCCCATTAATGACCATGAGTTTCTCGTGATCGAGCGCGACGGTGGTCAGGCTGCGGGAGCCGAGTTCAAGAAGATCTTTAAGGTGGATCTGTCCCAGATTGATCAGGACGGATTTGTTGAGAAGACGGAAGTAGCTGACCTCTTAAACATTGATGATCCGAATGATCTCAATGGCGATGGTGAAACCACCTTCACATTCCCCTTTGTCACCATTGAGGATGTTCTGGTACTAAACGAGAACAGTATCCTGGTGGCCAATGATAACAACTATCCCTTCTCCATCGGTCGTGACTTCAGCGGTCAAACAATTGATAACAATGAAGTTATTATCCTAGGGCTAGATCAGACATTGGCTCTGGATTCTCGACTGGGGATTGCTGGCTTAAACCCTGCAGACACCGTCGGGGACGCTAGTGATGAGGACCTAACGGGGAACATTGCTGACAATATCATTGCGGGTGGATTAGGCTCTGACTCCATCTTTGGTGGGGATGGGGATGATGTGCTGCGGGGTGACCTCAATAGCCGGAATGCCCAAGGTAGCGAAGGGGGAGATGATGCCATCTTTGGCGGTGCGGGCAATGACCGCATCGGTGGTAAGGGCGGCAACGACCTGCTATTTGGGGATGAAGGTAATGACCAAATTTGGGGTGACGATGGCGACGATCTGCTCCACGGTGGTATCGGTAACGATACCTTAACGGGGGATAACGTCTCTGGTGGTCAGGGGCGCGACACCTTTGCGTTGGCGGTAGGTCATGGCACTGATCTCATCACTGACTTTGAAGTAGGTACCGATGCCATTGGTCTGCTCGGTGAGTTGAGCTTCGGAGCCATTACCCAAACGGTTCAAGGCAACGATTTGCTATTGAATACGGGTGGAGAGACCCTGGCTGTGCTCCAGTCCGTAACAACCACTTTGGATGAGACATCCTTTAATCGGTTGGTTGCTTAAAATCTCTGATGTCCAGGACGGTCGGTTTGAGCTGTAATTTCTTTTACAGAAAACCCATCGTCCTGAATGCAAGCCGGGCATAAATTTAAATCGGGTTGGTGTGTCATTGTTCTACACACCGACCCGATTTTAGTTAGGAGAGCTGGTTGTATGGTCAATAACAAGTCACTTAAACAGGTCGAGCCGATCGGCCTATAGGCAGTATTCTTCCTGTTTTAGGCTTGGGAAATAAACCGGATCTACGGCTATGAACTACTGATAGTATCGCTGTTCAAGCCAGGTGCGGACCTCAGCTTCCGATAGCCCGTCTACTTGTTGTTGAGTGATGGGATCATAGATGCTGTAAACAGTCTGACCTTCGCCATTGTCTCGTTGTTCAATCACAGGTTCAGAAGATCCCGTTGCTAACTTCAAAACAGAATCCCAAAAGGACTTGGACGAAAGACCTTTTGCCACCCGCTGCCAATAATTTCCTACCCAAGACTGTTGTTTTGCTGGTAGATATCCATCCAGAATAATCACCTGGGGTTCCGATACCCGACGTCGAAATTTCATTTGCCTTAACTCCATGCGAGTTGCTTAGGACTCTATTTTGGCTAAAAAAAGATCACCAGAACAGACGCAATTGAGCTAAATTGCTATGGATACAGTTGAGCAAATTAAAACTGTACCGGTTCTTTTTCGCTCAACTGTGCGGGTACCGTTTCTGGATCAGGATGGATCAACCATGGCCAACACCATTGCCCCTCAGCTCTCTCCGCTTACCACCACGGACCAAAACCTGTATGAACAGGTGGCCGATCGCATTCAAGCATTGATCCGGGAAGGCACCCTGGCCCCAGGGGATCGTCTGCCGTCCGTCCGCAAACTCAAGCAACAGCTATCGGTGAGCATGTCCACCGTGCTGGAGGCCTACCGCCTATTGGAAGACCGGGGTTTTATTGTGGCTCGTCCCCAGTCGGGGTACTACGTTAAAACAACCACACTGCCAGACGAACCCTCCCAGTCGGCCCCCCCGGCCCAGGTGCGTCCTGTGGATATTTCCCTGATGCTGCGGCTGCTACGGATGGGCCTTGCCCCTGGGATGATTCACCTGGGTGCAGCCGTACCGGGAATGGAAAATTTTCCCCTCAACACCCTAAATCGGCTGATGGGGCAGGTGATGCGGGCCGATCCACTAGCGGTTCATGCCTACAGAACGGTACCCGGCTGCGAACCCCTGCGTCGAGAAGTGGCCAAACGCATGCTCAATGCGGGCTGTTCCATCTCACCGGATCAGATTGTGGCCACGGCGGGGGCAACCGAGGCCTACTACCTGGCCCTGCGCACCGTAACCCAACCTGGGGATACGGTTGTGATTGAGTCACCGGCCTACTATGCCATCCTAGAAGCGATGAATTCTTTGGGGTTAAATGCGCTGGAGCTACCCACCCACCCCCAGGATGGGATTTCCTTAAGCGCGTTTCAATCTGCGTTGGAAAATCAATCGGTGGCAGCTTGCATTTTGGTATCAAATTTTAGTAATCCCCTGGGCAGCTGCATGGGCGATCGCAAAAAAAAGGCCCTAGTGGAACTCCTGAATCAGTACGACATTCCCCTGATTGAAGACGATGTCTATGGCGAGCTGAGCTTTGACGGCAGTCGTCCTAAGGCCATCAAGGCTTTTGATACGGAAGGGCGGGTGATTTACTGTTCCTCGGTGAGTAAAACCCTGTCCCCTGGACTGCGGGTGGGGTGGTGTATTCCGGGACGCTATCAGCAGCAGGTGGAGCATCTGAAAGTTGTTGTCAGCCACATGACGGCCACGGCACCACAACTGGCGGTGGCCGCATTCTTTGCCAATGGGGGTTACGATCGCCATCTGCGCACATTGCGTCACGCCTATCAACAGCAAATGAATCGGATGCACCAGGCAATTCTGGATTATTTCCCCCCTGAGACGCGGGTTACCCGGCCCAGGGGAGGCCATGTGCTCTGGGTGGAAATTACTGGTGAATTTGATGCCCTAGAGCTGTTTGAGGAGGCTATACACCACAGCATTAGTATTGCCCCTGGTCCCATGTTTTCTGCATCCCATGGATATCAAAATTGTTTTCGGTTGAATACGGGGTTACCCTGGTCGGACAAGATTGAACAAGCGATGAAAACCATCGGATATTTAGCGAAAAAACAATTGGCTCGCAAAATGTTGGCCAGCTGACTTGGATTAGAGGAAAAGATAATTAAAGAAAAAGATAGTAGAGGGAAAGAGACGGAACCATGAACCAACTCACTTTTTCTAGTTGGGACAAGCTACTGCAAACCTATGTGGATGACCAAGGTCGGGTAGCCTATGACCGCTGGCAGCAAGCATCATTGCCGGAGCTAGAACAGTGGCTCATGGATATGGGCAGCGTGGATCTGCAACAATTGTCAAAGGAGCAGGCGATCGCAACTCTTCTAAACCTCTACAACGCCCTTACCATCAGGCAAGTGCTCCAGCAGTACCCGATCGCGTCCATTCGGCCTCGGGTTTTGGGCGTGCCTAACTGGCCAGCCTTTCTGCGGTTTTTCACTAAAACGGTCTATAGCCTGAATGGTCAATCGGTGAGTCTGAATAATATTGAGCACGATATCCTGCGCCAGCGGTTTCTCGATCCGCGCATTCACTTTGCCCTGGTGTGTGCCTCCATTGGTTGCCCATGGTTGAGAGCTGAAGCTTACCTACCGGATAAGCTGACGGAGCAGTTGGATGGGGATTGCGATCGCTTCATCAATAACCCAGACAAAGTCCGCTACGACGCGGCTAGCCAAACGCTGTACTGCAGCAAAATTTTCAAATGGTACAAAGCCGATTTTCTGACGGCGGCAGAGTCTATTGTGGAATATTGCGATCGCTACTACACCGCTGCCCAGATACCAGCCTCTGCGGTCGTGGTTTACCTGCCCTACAGTTGGGAGTTAAATCAACGCACATCTGCGTAAAACCGCTTGAGCCATGGGCCAGGCACACCCATACCCCACAAAAAGCCAATGGCCAGATAAATTAAATTCGCCTTTAGCGGTCCCCATTTGGCTACTCGGCGATCAGAAGACTGCACCAATCGATTCACCTGGTAAATCCGGCCCAGGCGAGACAGCTTCAAACACAGGTCCGCATCTTCCATAATCGATAACCTTTCATCAAAGCCGCCACAGTCCCAAAAGTCCGCTCGCCGACAGAACATTACCTGGTCCCCAAACAGAATTCGTAGCCGGTCTCGAAAGTAACGATGGGGCCGAAACAACAGGGGCGCGTAGTGGGTTTTAACACTATTGTGTAGGGAGATGCCCCAACGGGTAGTATGCTGCCCCGCCATAACAGAAATAAAGCCGCCGCAGGCAATGGCCGGATTCACCAAGGTGGTGACCATGAGCATGACTACATCGTCCGGCACTCGGGTATCCCCATGGAGAAAACATAGAATGTCGCCAGTGGCCAGTTGGGCCCCCAGGTTCATTTGCCCGGCCCGGCTCGGTCGGTCAGCAAAGATTACCTTAGCTCCCCATTCCTGGGCAATGGCCACGGTCTCATCGGTGCTGCCGCCATCGACGACCATGACTTCATGGGCGGGCGGGTCCAGAATGTCCAGATGTCGCAGGGTGCGGCCCAGGCAGCAGGCTTCGTTTAATACTGGGATAATGATGGAAACCTGAGCCAAGGATACTGCCACGAATATTATGGAGCGCAATAATCTCGCATTTTACGATCAACAGGCGGCCCAGTGGTGGAGCGAGACGGCGACCATCTTTCCGTTGAGTAAGATGAATCCCCTGCGGTTTGAGTATTTTGATCGGGCGATTCCTGAGTGGGATGGTCTGAGGGTATTGGATGTGGGCTGCGGGGGTGGATATACCTGTGAGTTTTTGGCCCAGCGGGGGGCGGTGGTTACGGGCATTGATCAGTCAGCGGCCTGCATTCAGGTGGCAAAAGACCATGGGGCGGCCATGGGGCTGACGATTGATTATCGAGTGGGGGTGGGGGAAAATCTGCCCTTTGGGGATGATGGCTTTGATGTGGTGGTATGTGTGGATGTGCTGGAGCATGTGGAGAGTCCGGCGGCGACGGTGATGGAAATTGGCCGAGTGCTGCGGCCAGGGGGGCTATTTTGCTTTGATACGATTAATCGTACTTTGCGATCGCACTGGATCATGATCTGGCTACTGGAAGATGTGCTACGGCAAATTCCCCGAGGGGTTCATGATTGGCAGAAGTTTGTTAGGCCAGAGGAGTTGGAGGAACTGCTGCAGCAAGCTGGGTTTTCTGAGGTGACGATGCAAGGGTTTGACCTGTTTGGTCGTCAACCCTGGGCACAGATGACTAACCTGATGCACTTTTGGCAAACCGGTGGGTTTCGGGTGCGATTTGATCAGGATACTCGGGTGATGTACATCGGCACAGCCCAGTGGGGATAAAGCCGAGGCTGCAACCGTGTCAGCCTCAGCCAGGGTTTGAGAGCAGGCCGGGTTAATCTTAACGAATTCTGGAAATATCCTATACAGCAGCTAACGGGGGAAATGGTCTGCATAATGGCAAAAAGGCGGCTTGCCGTTATCAACTAACCCATTCCTGACCCTAGACTTTCCATGCTAAAGGAACTCTTGATCGAAAAAGTTATTGATGCTGTTTTAGAAGCCTCGGGCATCAACGAAAAGGTTGGCCGCAATGAGCGCGTTATTCGACTGCTTCAACGCTTTGGTTTAGATGATATTGAAGCGCTGCAAAAGTTTGAAGATATCTATGCCCACACAGTGGTGCAGTATGCCTTTGATGAGGTGGGCCAGGGTAAGCCTAGACAGCTGATTGAGTTTTTTAAGGCCAAGGAAGTCAGGGATGTTTTTCAGACGGCCTACCGTCAGAATGATCCCCAGGGATGGCTACGGAAAGGTGAAGAAATTGCTCAATATAAGTTAGGTAATGAGCTGCCTACTCTGGATCCGCGACGGGAGCTAGCCACCTTTGCTGGCGTCTTTATGCAGTTGCTAAGAGAAACCCTTTCTGTCAAGGAAATTCGGGCGGAACAAAAGCAGCAAACCAGGTTTGACAGACTACAGCGGCAGTTGCAGGAAATTCAAACCCAGATGCAGCAGTTGCCGAGTCTGGAGGCCATCAATCAAAAGGTCAATCAGTTAGCTGGCACTGCAACTCTGGCTTTGCCAGCCGCCGCCCAGACCAGTCATGCCGCCGAGCTGGCCCGTCAGTTGGGGGACTGGTTTGATGTGCTGGACTATGACCGCGACCCGGACTATGAGGTTTGGGAGCTGGATTATTTTGAATGGCTCATTAACTTTCCTCTGACTCGGCGGAAGGTATCTCGCACGTTGGTCCGTGGGGTGGCAGGGGAAGTAGGCATGGACGACCTGCAAGCGTTTCAGCAACAGATTGAGACAACGGGTGCCAATGAAGGTTGGCTGGTGGGCAACCGGCGGGTCAGTAAAGCCGTCCGCGAGGCGGTAAAGCAGGAGGAGATCTATGCAGATATCAGTTGTTATACCTTTGATGAACTGTTGGATGAGGATGCTGACTTTAGTAAGTATCTGGCATGGTTAGAAGCACATATTAAAACCCGAAAGGTGGATACGGAGTATTTGCCCCTGGCCTGTCGCAAAGATGAGCTGGATCCTGTCAATCAGCAAAAGATTGGGGTGAGTGTCTATGGCGAAGAAGATGGCTGGATCGATGGCTATGTGGATCAGTGGTTGGATGACCCAGCGAAGGAACATCTGTCGATTTTGGGTGAGTTTGGTACGGGTAAAACCTGGTTTACGCTGCACTATGCCTGGGTGGCCCTACAGCGATATCAGGATGCGAAAAATCGTGGGTTAGAGCGTCCACGGGTGCCCATTGTGGTGCCCTTGCGGGATTATGCCAAGTCGGTGACGGTGGAATCTCTATTTTCAGAGTTCTTTTTTCGGCAGCATGAGGTTTTAAAGAACTATTCTGTCTTTGATCGGTTGAACCGCATGGGGAAACTGTTGCTGATCTTTGACGGATTTGACGAGATGGCGGCGCGGGTCAACCGTCAGGCCATGATTGATAACTTTTGGGAACTGGCTAAGGTGGTGGTGCCAGGGTCAAAGGCAATTTTGACCTGCCGCACAGAACACTTTCCAGATGCCATTGAGGGACGGCAGCTATTAAATGCAAAATTAAAAGCCTCAACTGCAAACCAGACTGGGGAGCCACCCCAATTTGAGGTGTTGGAGCTAGAGAAATTTAATGATTCACAGATTGCTCAGCTGTTGGGGCGTAAGACTCAAGAGGCAACGGTGCGCAAAGTAATGGACAATCCACAATTGTTGGATTTAGCGCGACGTCCGGTAATGGTGGAGCTAATTTTAGAAGCGTTGCCGGAGATTGAGGCTGGTAAGCCGATCGATATGTCGCGGGTTTATCTCTATGCGGTGACTCGCAAAATGGAGAACGATATTACCAGTGAGCGGACGTTTACCTCCTTGGCAGACAAACTTTACTTTCTGTGTGAGTTGTCCTGGGAAATGCTTTCGATGGATCGCATGAGTCTCAACTATCTTGCTTTTCCAGACCGATTAAAGCAAATGTTTGGTGAGCGGGTACAGGAAGATTTAGACCTGGATCACTGGCGCTATGACATGACGGGACAAACCATGCTGATCCGGGATGGGGATGGTAACTATAGCCCGGCCCATCGGTCCCTGTTGGAATTTTTTGTGGCCTATAAGATTGTGGCGTCTTTAGGAGCCATGGCGGAAGACTTTACGGCAGTGGCCCGGCAACAGTCTAACTTAAGTCAGGGTGCTCCCCAGGCCTATGGCTGGGATGCTTACTTTAAGCGGGGATGCGATGACGATGGTCGGCCAAAACCGATGGCTCCTCTGACCCAGTTTGCTAGTCAATCCATAGATCACCTATTGCCACTGTTGAGTCAGGCAAAGTTGGCAAAAGCAGTGCTAGATTTGGCCCATCCCATGTTGCCTGACTCAACGCTGCGGGAAACCCTGTTGCCATTGTTGTGGGCGACTCGGGAGAGAACCCTTAAAGAGGTGGGGTATCTGGGCGGAAATATTGCCCAACTGATGTTGGCCAAGACGCCCCATGCCCTATCCAACAGTGATTTGAGTCAAGTGAAATTGCGGGGGGTAGACTTTACAAAAACCTATCTCCGTCGGCTTAATTTCCAAGGGGCTCACCTGGCAGAAAGTCTCTTTTCTAAGGTGCTGGGTACTGTTTACTCAGTGGCCTTTAGTCCCGATGGAGAGCAGTTGGCCATTGGGGATAGTAAAGGGTCTTTACAGATCTGGCAAGTGAAAACTGGTCAAGTTGTTCTGATCTGTTCCGGTCATTCAGGGGCGGTTAGGTCGGTGGCGTTTAGCCCGGATGGCCAGCGCCTGGCCTCGGGGAGTTATGACCAGACGGTGAAGCTGTGGTCGGCTGAGACGGGGGACTGTGTGAGCACCCTTTCGGGCCATGCGAATGGGGTTTTGTCGGTGGCGTTTAGCCCGGATGGCCAGCGCCTGGCCTCGGGGAGTTATGACCAGACGGTGAAGCTGTGGTCGGCTGAGACGGGGGACTGTGTGAGCACCCTTTCGGGCCATGCGAATGGGGTTTGGTCGGTGGCGTTTAGCCCGGATGGCCAGCGCCTGGCCTCGGGGAGTGCTGACCAGACGGTGAAGCTGTGGTCGGCTGAGACGGGGGACTGTGTGAGCACCCTTTCGGGCCATGCGAATACGGTTTTGTCGGTGGCGTTTAGCCCGGATGGCCAGCGCCTGGCCTCGGGGAGTTATGACAATATGATTCGGCTATGGGATGTGGCCACGGGGGACTGTTTGCTGGTGATCGATGAGCGGGTGTGTGTGGGGATGGATATGACGGATGTGGTGGGGCTAACGGTGGGGCAACGCACGGCGCTGAAGCTGATGGGGGCAGTTGATCAAAATGATGGATAGTGGTTTTTCACCCTTGGCAGTACCAGGGGCCTATGAGCCTAGCGGGGAGTTGGGGGCTGAATCCCATACGCTTCGGTAGTTCAGCCATTCTAAAGAACTACCAACTAGAGAAACTTAAAGAAAAATTAGGTTCTACGGGGTGGGAGATTCGCTAAGTTATGGCAGTAACTGAACCAGGTGAAACTGTGGATAGTTAAGGTGCTAAAAGCGGATTGGGCCGCAACTCCCGTAAGCATGCAACTTGGCTTGTTGTTGCGGAGGAAACCCATGGCGGCAGTCCAAAGTTGTTATGTCCGGTCTCAATCAGTTATCCATTAGCAATGAAAACAGCTTTTTTTAACACCAAACGCTACGATGAACGCTCATTTACAGAAATCAATCGGGCCTACGGTCACGAACTCACCTTCTTTGAGCCTCGTTTAACCCCGGAGACAGCTTCCCTCGCGTCAGGATTTCCAGCGGTGTGTGTATTTATTAATGATGACTTGGGTGAAGAGACATTGCGGGCCATCTCAACCACCGGCACCCAAGTCATCGCCCTTCGCTGTGCCGGATTCAACAACATCAACCTAGCTGTGGCCAAAGAGCTGGGCCTGACCATTGTGCGGGTGCCCGCCTACTCCCCCTATGCCGTGGCAGAGCACGCCGTGGGACTGATCATGACCCTCAACCGCAAGCTCTACCGCGCCTACAACCGGGTCCGGGACGACAACTTTTCCTTGGACGGACTGCTAGGATTTGACCTCCATGGCAAAACCGTCGGTGTGGTAGGAACTGGCAAAATCGGCCAATGTTTTGCCCAAATTATGAACGGCTTTGGCTGTCAGTTGCTGGCCTACGATGTGCAACCTAACCCTGCCTGTGTCGAACTGGGGGTGGACTATGTGGAACTGCCCCAACTGCTCAGTCGCGCCGATATCATCTCCCTACACTGTCCGTTGTTGCCTGCTACCCACCACCTGATCAACGCCCAGTCCCTGCAACACCTTAAGCCCGGAGCCATGCTGATCAACACCAGCCGGGGTGGACTGATCGACACTCCAGCCGTCATCGAAGCCATTAAGTCGGGCCGGGTGGGCTACCTTGGCATTGATGTCTATGAACAGGAAGGGGGGCTGTTTTTTGAAGACCTGTCCGACACAGTTATTCAGGACGACACATTCCAGCTGTTACAGTCCTTTCCCAACGTGGTGATTACCGCCCACCAAGGCTTCTTTACCCAAGAAGCCTTGCACAACATTGCCGAAACTACCCTGTCTAACCTGACCGATATAGAAATAGGCCGTCCTTGTAACCATGAGGTCATTGCCCCATAGATCTGCTTTAAGTGAATAAGTCGATAGCTGACGGCTATATAAAATTGTGTGGCTAAAATTATGTAGCCATAGGGCGTAACCGGTCTCGCGCTCTAACTCAAGCAAACAGGGGCCAATCGACTGCACCGAGTAGGTTTCGGTGTGGATAAAGGCGTTCAGTTTCATGCTGAATGCGAAAATGAGTAAACGCTTGCCAG
>NZ_JAYGIG010000143.1:0-29291 GCF_034932105.1 Leptothoe sp. PORK10 BA2
GCAAGGACACGGATGAGAAAATAGATCCATAACACCACCCAGATTAGATCAGCTTTTGCTGAACCTATTATCGTCTATCGTATATACAACATGCCTTTACGCTGACCCACCTGGCGGAACCAGTGCCGCAGATAGCAATGATCTCAAACATCAATTTGGCGATCAGCTGGTGAGGTTCCTGCCAAAGTTAACGGGGACGGAATTATAAGGCAAAGTCCTAACAAACCACCGCCCTCCGGGAGAAGGGCTGGGGGTGTAGCTTGCTTCCCGCTTAAGTTTAGGTGATTTAACAAGGTACTGGCTCAAGACTGCACAACTGTAGACGAGTGCTGTTGTAACTCCGACAATATATTCTCCAAAAGGGCTTGTTGAGCATTTTGTAGATCCAGAGATGGAGGTGCAGCAATGGGTGTTTGCAGAATATTATCAGCCTTTATTTTATAAGCACTGAGAGCCCCTAGGGCGGTCTCAGAGAACTGCACCAGGTAAGTATGGGCGGCATCACGACACACCTCGGAAGAGAGGGCTGATTCGGGCTGCGAAGATTTTAATTTATGCCAATCTACCCACACATCCACCGGGCGCGGCTGCTCAAAAAACTCACAGGCCTGATACACCCACTCCGCCACCGCCCGTTTCTTTTGTTTCCACACCGGTTGCAAAGAACCTTCTAACCATTGCGTAGCAGTGCCCGCTTCGATGGCTCCAGCCAAGCTCGACTGATACTGCTTGAGCAAATTGCCCAGCCGTAGCCAATCCTGCAACTCTGTCACACTTTGGTGAAACCCTTTTTGTAAGAGAGTCTGTACCCGCTGTTTAAGCTCTACCCGACGATTGTCCGGTGGTGGGGCAGCCGCCAACACAGTCAACTGTTGTTGTAATGCCTGCTGCACTTGGGCCACCGAGGGCAACAACCGAGGCAAGCGATGGATGGTGAGCTGAGGTAGTCTCTCCTGCACCAGGGTTTGCAAGGCCGACTCTAGGGCCGGTAACCCAGCTGCCGTCGCTGCCGCCATGTTTCCCTTTAGTCGTGCCCGCAGGGCTGGCAAAGCATCCACTCCATACAGGTTACTCACCCCATCGGGCAGGGTGGCCCGAAAATCTTGGGCGATAAACCGTAGACGATGCAGGACCTGTTGTCGCTCCTCTGGCTCCATCAGGTTGAGAAAATTCACCACAAAGATCACCGTGGTAATGCCTCGATCCAGCAGCCAGTCCTGCAGATGCTCTCGTTCCTCCAGGGTCATTAGTTTGCGACCATCCAACAGCTGAATCACCACATCAGCTTCTAACAATTTGGTATGGACCAACTCATTTTGAGCGGCCCGATCGTCCGTACCGGGCAGGTCCACTAGCTCCACCCCCGATTGTAAAAATGGGTGGGGAGACTGCACTTCAACAGCGGTCACATCTTGGCGCAGGCGGCGCTGTTCATCGAGGATGGCATAGCGCTTCAGCAGGTCGGTGCCGGGCTCCTCCAGGATAGTGCCATCCGCCAGGGAAATACGGCTGGTTAAGGTGGCCCCATAGCTGACGGTGATGGCGACCCCGGTGGTGGGTACCAGATCAATAGGAAGAGCTTTTTCCCCCAGTAGGGCATTGAGCAAGGTGGATTTGCCGTAGTTAAAGGGGCCAAAAACGGTGATGCGCAGGGTGGGTTGGGCGATGCGATCGCACTGGCCCAATACCTCAGCCTTCAGATCTGCATGGCTAGCATCCAGCAATCCCACAGCTTTTCGGATGGTATCGACAAAGGGCAACGATGAAGGAACCATGCTAGTTCGCCACGAGTGCGCCGCTAGTGCGCCAACAACGGCCATGAGAATCTAACGAGGTAACGCTCAAATCCATGACAGGGCCCTGAAAGGCCTACCGGGTAAAGCTCAAATCCATGACAGGGGGCCATATAAGGCCTACCGAGTAACACTCGGATCAATGCTAACCCATAGGGCCAAATCCAACTGTTCAGGGCTAATGGTGGAGTCCAAAATACGGACAGTGAGGCCGGAGTCCTCTAGGCGCGTCAGACTGAGTTTGTCGCTACTGAGGGAGTCGAACAGTTGCGGTGGGGCGGCACTGCCGTTAACTGAAACTTGGGGATCGACTAACACCAGGCGATGGCCATTTTCGATGGTAAACCCACTTTGGGCCTTAATTTTAAGGCCGTCCCCGAGGCTAGGCTCCGATAGATCCACCTCCAGCTGGAGCTGATTGTCAGGTAAAAAGGTCACCTGGGGATTGTCCAACCGATAGCGCCCTAATTCACGGGATTGGGCTGCATTGCCCAGGTTTAGCTGGAGTTTATTCAGCTGTTCAGTAAATTCTGGTGACTGGAGGTAGCGGTTGACATCCTCCGGGGTAATGGCGATGTGGAGCGCTCCGTTTAGAGGCTGATCGAGGACCACTTCGCCCTGTCTTAATCGATTGAAATCGAGGTCGATGGGGTCGGTGTCTAGGTCTGCGATCGCAACCCGAAATCCTGGCACCGGATAAACCCCCCGCGCCCCAATTTGCAGTCGTTCGATCTTGCCCTGGAGCAGGTTCAAGTTCGACCCATTATCCACCCGCACCTGGAGATCCTCAACGCCATTGAGCCGGGACCGGAGAGCATTTTCGGCAATGGTATCCAGGGCAAAGCCAATGGGAGAACCGATAAAGATCAGGCTGGAGAGCAGGATTGAAATAAATTCCATCGGGAGCATGCGACTAAGGGAAATCCCCTCTCGGGAGGGGTGCCGGTCAGGCGGGGTGGGTTTCGGCCGTTAGCGGTTGACCCACCCCGGAGCCCCTCCCAGGAGGGGAGAAATTCTGGTGGGGGGTAGTTAAAACTTGCATGACCTATGGGCCTGCAATGGCCTCGTCGACCCATTGCTTCAGGGTGGTCACCACCTGATCCAAGGCCAGTTCCACCGATTCACCATCGGCCCGCTTGACCGCTTCTACCTTACCCTCTTTCAAGGAGCGACCTGTCACCACCCGGAAGGGAATGCCGATCAATTCAGAATCTTTGAATTTCACCCCGGCCCGCTCTTTGCGGTCGTCCAGCAGGGTTTCTACTCCGGCGGCGTTGAGGTCCGCATAAAGCTTTTCGGCGGCGGCCATTTGCTCAGCATCGTTGATGTTGGGCACCACTACAACGGCATGGTAGGGTGCGATCGCAACCGGCCAGATAATTCCATTTTGGTCATGGAACTGTTCCACCGCTGACTGGGCCAGGCGGGATACCCCAATGCCGTAGCATCCCATGACCAAGGGCTGGGATTTACCCGCTTCGTCGGTGAAGGTGGCCCCCAACGCAGCAGAGTACTTGGTACCCAGCTGAAAAATGTGACCGATTTCGATGCCCCGTGCGGTCTGAATGATTTGACTGGGATCATGGACAGCGCGATCGCCAGCGGTGGCTTTGCGCACATCCACGACGGTCTCCGGCAAAGTGAACTGGTCCCCCCAATTAGCACCGACCACGTGATAACCCTTCTCATTGGCCCCAGTGGCAAAGTTCTTTAGGTCCACAGCGGTTTTATCCACCAGCCGGAGGAACTTGGGCACTACATTTTTCTGCTTTTGAATGTAGTCATCGGCAATGTCGGGGGCAATGTAACCCAGGGGTAACGGCTTGGCCGCCCACTTGGCCTGGGCCTCAGGGTCGGGCACCTCTAAGGACAGAAGGGTGGACGCACCGTAATCTGACGCCAAATTAGTCAGAGCGTTTTGCAGCTTCGTATCGTTAACGTCCTGATCGCCCCGGATATTGACCAATACCAGCACCGTCTGACCGTTGTCATACACCGCCTGGTACAAAACGTTTTTGACAATCTGGGTAGGCGAGCAGGCTAAAAACTTCGCCATGGTCTCAATGGTGGACGTGTTAGGAGTTTCTAGCTTTTTGTATGCGCTAAAGGTCGAGGGCACCGCATCCAGGGGCAACGACACCGCCTTTTCCACGTTGGCCGCGTACTGGCCATCCTCCGTATACAGCACCTCATCTTCCCCCGCCTCCGCCAGCACCATAAACTCATGGGAACCGGACCCGCCGATGGCCCCAGAATCGGCTTCCACCGCTCGAAACTTGAGGCCGCAGCGGCTCAAAATATTGTTATAGGCTTGGTACATGTCGTCATAGGTAGCCTTGAGGCTATCGGTATCCCCATGGAACGAGTAGCCATCTTTCATGATGAACTCACGACCGCGCATGAGGCCAAAGCGACAGCGGATTTCATCCCGAAACTTAGTTTGAATCTGATACAGATGGATGGGCAGCTGGCGATAGGTGCGCACCATGTCCCGGGCCACAGCCGTAATGACCTCTTCGTGGGTGGGGCCTAGGGCCATTTCCTGCTGCCGTCGGTCGGTCAGAGCAAACATGATGCCCTCTGCCTTGGTGTAGGTGTCCCACCGGCCCGACTCCCGCCATAGCTCTGCCGGTTGCAGCTGGGGCAGTAAACATTCTTGGGCACCCGTGGCGTTCATTTCTTCGCGCACAATGGCCGACGCCTTATTCAGCACCCGCAGCATCAGGGGCAGATAGGCATACACACCACTTGCAATCCGCCGGATATAACCCGCCCGTAGCAATAGCTTGTGACTGGGAATTTCCGCCTCCGCCGGATCTTCACGCAGGGTGACAAACAGCATCTGGGACAGGCGCATAGGTAAGGAATCCTGGCAACATCAACACAGTTTAGTCCATTAAAGCCATGGCGCACGGTGTTTCGGCGGAAATTTTGCCGGGGGGACGTGGGATAAAAAAGGATCGATCCTTTTCAGTGGCTGGGCAACCGCTTCCCCCCTCCCCTTACCTCGGCAGCTTCACCGTAAACGTCGTCTTTTGCTTCGTACTCTTCACCGCAATTGTCCCCTCCATGTTCGTCACCAACTGTTTGGCAATGGCCAGCCCTAAACCGCTGCCGCCATATTGCCGCTGGTCTAGTTCCGGGACTCGGTAAAATTTTTCGAAAATTCGGGATTGATGGTTGGCAGGAATGTGGACGCCGGTATTTGCGATCGCAATTTCCACCTCTTTTTTACTGTCAGTAACGGTAAGGGTGACCGTCTTTTGGGCGGGGGTATATTTGATTGCGTTGGTGACCAGTTCCGTAATCACCCGCTCTAGCTGGGCCACGTCGCATTCAAATAGCAAAGGTGCCGGGGGGATGCTAACGCTGAGTTTTAAGGATTCTTGCTCAAACCTGGCTTCAAAGGTCCGCAGCAAGGACGGCAGCCAGTCGCTGAGGTTCATCAGCACCGGATCTGATACCTTCTGATATTCAGGAAACATCAGGGTGATCAGGTTATCGACGAATTGTTTTTGCCGTCGACATTCTTGACTGAGCAGACTCAATACCTTGAGCACCGTACTACGCTGGGGCACCTTGCGCCACGAGACATCTTTAAAGATTTTCTCTAGGGTTTGGGCCGATAGCTGAATACTCCCAAGGGGGACAAATAGCTCGTGGGAGATCAGCTGCAAAAACTCATCCTTAGCTTTGCGCAACTGGCTAATTTCAGCTTGTTGCAGCTCCAGGGTCTGTTCCAGCTGGATTTGGTGGATTGCGATCGCAACATAATCCACAATCTGCTGTAACCGCCTAAGTTCAACGTCATTAAAAATCTCTTTACCAGGCCGGGCTAACCACATACAGCCCAATAGTGCCCCACGATGCATCATGGGGCACCCCACCCAGGTTAAGGGGAGCGATGGAGAGTTCCCGATCTCCATAATAGGAAAACAAAACTGCCGCGATCTGCCACAACTTAAGGGTTCATAGAGTTCCCAAACCTGATTAATTTTCCGGGAAATACCGGGCTCCCCCCATAAGCCTCCCCCCAGGGAATCCCCTCCCAACCAACCATCCCCCACACCAGTAACTAGGGTCACCGTCTGTTGAGAAACATCACACAGCTCTACTTGACAATTCTGCAAGCCAACGCCTTGGATCAAAGCCGCCCGCAACCAGCCCACCAAAGCTTGAACCGAATCTCCCTGATAGGCAAACCCTAAAATTCTCTCCACTAGAGACTGCAGATTGGGTGAATCATCGGCAGTACCCAGGGCCGGTGACATCCGCTGGCCTGAATTAATTGCCCCAGACTGAAATGAATCACGCTCAAATCGACTACTCACCAAAGCTGACCCAGCCTCCTTCTCCAAAGCCGATTTACATTCAGCCAAGTTGACAAAATAATCCCTGACGAGCTGCCACCAAGACGCCAGAAAACCATGGGTATGGGGAACGTATCATACCAAGCTAATGAGCCGAAAAAGTACTAGAGATATCCCCTAATGGCTTAAGCAACTACAGGATTATTTTTTAGCTGAAACCTCAATGCAGCATGAGCAAAGAATTAGAAAAATCCAAAAAGATCTACCTAAAAAGCTCTCAGAAAACGAAAAATTATTTTTGTTCAAAAATTAACGGATTAAAGACTTGCATCAACACGCTTGATCCGCACACATTAAGTAGAAAAAATCAACGGGCTTTTAATTTTTTTTTAAATTTGTGGAGATGGAAATTAATAATTACTAGCCCTTTAAATAATCGTCTTAAGCCTCCATTCAAAGCTACTTTCTTGAGGTTAAAATGCACCAGCTTGACCCAGGAACCAGTCGCAAGTCAAAACCTTAGATCTTTTCCAGAAAACATGTAGCGAACAGGGCAACCGATTTAGAACCTCACATGAACTCATAGGGGCTATTAGACTCCAGTCGATCCCCAGCGTCGATTGTATGACACATTTGTTTAAAAATGTGTCAAATCATTAAGACCCTCCCGGCTGCCGTTGAAACAGACCTTAAATATGGCCTTTCGAATGCTAAAGTATCAAACTAGCTAGACTTCATCAACACGCGAAATGCTGCACAGTTAAGGGGATTTAATTGCACGAAAAGTAATTAAGTACTTTTTTCCCTCTCCGAGGAAAGTTGTTTATTAGGTTCAACGAACATAGGCACAAATACTTAGTCACATATTATTTATGTCCCTATGATTCAGCTGTTTGGTTAGCCATTTAACCTTTGGTTTGGCTAGACAGTAAAACCTAGATGCTTTTGCCGATTTATCCTCTCAAGATGCTCTGAATGGGCAAGCTGTAGCCACTAGGTACACAGCTTGCAGAGCCGTGCATTGAGGTTATGTCAGGTGGATAAAGATAAGGCTGTCATCCTAATTGCTGAGGATGAAGTTCATATCCGCAATGCTTTGCGGCGCAATCTCATCAACGCCGGTTATGAGGTGATTTTAGCGGCCGATGGGGAAGAAACCATGGCCCAGTTTAGGGCCTATGATGTGGACTTGGTCGTGTTAGATGTCCTGATGCCTAAGTTAGACGGATTACAGGTATGTCAGCTGATTCGACAAGAGTCCGATGTCCCCATTGTGATGGCGACGGTCCTGGGCAGTCCGTCTGATCGGGTGGCGGGGTTAGACCTAGGGGCTACCGACTACATTGTTAAACCCTTTTCCAGCCGAGAGCTAATTGCGCGCATTCGCACAATATTGCGGCGCTTGTCACCAACCGTTCGGGAGAAGCCCTCTGTTCGCACTAACGAACCGGAAGCAATCTCTGTCGGGGATCTCATCCTCTATCCCCAAACCCGTAAAGTCTATGACCAAAACTCTCATATTCGCCTCACCGAAATAGAGTTTCATATCCTATATCTACTAGCCCAAGCTCCGGGTCAGATTTTTGCGAGAGAAAGTATCTTGCAACGGGTTTGGGGTTATGCCGATGATTCAGATTTGGAAACTAAGGCCTTAGATGTCCATATCTCTCGACTAAGAACTAAGCTTGACAGGAGTACTGTTCGACTGATGACTATCCAGGGGCATGGCTATATGTTGCTGACCTGATGGGTTTAGGTGGTAATGCGCCCCACCGTAGCTTGGGTGGCTTGGATGTAATCCTGGGGGCTGAGCCAAAGCATGGCACCGCGCATGCCTGCTGATACGGCAACCTGATCGTAGGCTTCAATCCACTCATCCACGTATGTGGGATAGTTTTTTTTGCAGGCAAGGGCCGTGACGCCCCCTCGGATATAGCCGGTTAAGGGCTGAACTTCTTTGAGGGCCACGGGTAGCATTTTACGGTCCTGGGTGAGTTTAGCCAGGGCCTTGAGGTCGAGCTGGGCGTTGCCAGCGATTACCGCCAAGCAAATCCCGTTGCGATCGCCGCGGATGACCAGGGTTTTGAACACCTGGTCGTGGGGTAGCCCCAGTTTGTCCGCTGTGGCGCTAGCCACCAGATTATCGGGATCGACCGGGTAAGTCAAAATTTCGTAGTCAATGGCCAAGGCGTCGAGTAGGCGCGCCGCGTTAGTTTTCATGAGTTTCCGTCAGCCCTCCGGCGGCGCGCCGCGTTAGTTTTCATGAGTTTCCGTCAGCCCTCCGGCGGCGCGCCGCGTTAGTTTTCATCGGATCCCATCAGCCCTCTGGCGGCGCGCCGCATTGGTTTTCATGGAATCCCATAAGCCCCCTGGTGGCGGGCCGCGTTAGTTTTCATGAGTTTCTATCAGCCCAATTGAGAATTGGTCGCGGCCCTCAGATTTTGCTTTATAGAGCCCCTGGTCAGCAGCTTCAATCAGTCCCTGGGGAGCACCAGTGGCGGTGGAAGAAACGGTGGCAATCCCTTGACTAAGGGTTAGGTGTGGCCCCACCGAAGAAAGTCGGTGCTCAATTTTCAGCTCTTGTACCGCTGCTCGGATAGCCCGAGCGACATGGGTAGCTCCCACCAGAGTCGTATTGGGTAGGACGACAGCAAATTCTTCGCCACCATAGCGAGCCACTAAGTCGGGCTGCCGCTTAACGGCCCGCCGAAGTGCTTGGGCCACGAGCCGTAAGCACTCATCCCCAGCTTGGTGGCCGTAGGTATCGTTGTAGAGCTTGAAGCAGTCGATGTCGCAGAGAATTAGGGTTAATGGGGTGTGGTTGCGAGTGCCCCAGGCATAGTCCAGAAACTCATCAAAGGCTCGACGGTTGGCAATTTGGGTCAGGGCATCGATCCGTGCTAATGCCGTAAGCTCTTGATTCTTCTGCTGTAATGCCTCTGTGTTTTTCTTGTGCACAGTGATGTCGGTTGCAGTCCCTAGCAGCTGGAGTGGGGTACCGTCGGGGTTCCATTTAAAAATGGTTTCTCGGCAGAGCATCCAGTGCCAGTTACCTTGCTTATGTTGTAAGCGATATTCATTCTCTATAATATCGCCACTTTGGGATTGGGCTAGTTGCCGTCGGGCACCGTGTATTATTTTGACATCATCCTCGTGGGCAATGTCTTCTAAAAACTGGGCTCCAAGTTGTTTAATTTCTTCGGGGGAGTAGCCCAGGATATTTTCCATGTAGCCATTGACATAATAATTTGCCCCACTGGCAAAATCATTGACGTAAAGAATATTGGTGCTGGCATCCAGGATACTTTGAATAAAGAGTTGGCTTTCCTGCCAGGCCTGTTCTGCCTGCTGACGCTCGATCATTTCAAGGGTCAGCTGACGTTTCTGTTTGTTTAAGGTGTGGGCCTGTTGGTATTGATGGGCATGGCTAATGGCTAGGGCAATCAGGCAGGAGGCTGTAACCATAAAAGACGTTTCTGCCGCTTGCCAAACCCGAGGGGCATGGTGCTGGGTACAGCAGAGAATGCCAACAACTTGCTTTTGATAGTAAATCGGAATTTCAATCAGGGCAGTTATGACCTGGGCTTGATCGGCTAGGTAGGGAGGAAAGCTCCTGGGCTGATGGTTGGAGGGAGCATGGTTTTCTGGGCTTTGGGCAGGCAAGCCTGTGTTGAGCACTAGCCAATTTTGCTGGGCCAGACTTGGAAAATAGTCTGCATGGTCAGCCACTGAAAGCTCTTGAGTATTTTTTTCAGCGACCATAGTGCCGTTATAGGCCATGGTGCCATAGTGGGCAATGGGTTTAAACCGATCGCGGTCGTCTGTATATAGCCATACCTGACAGCTAGTGGTGCCCAGATTTTTAACCACGGAGTAAGTAACCGTTGCGGCAGTCGCCTTTACATCACCGTCGTAGATCGATGGACAACGAGTGAGTTCCCAAAGAACCTGGGCTAGGGCAGTGGGTGATGACTGACTGTCTAAAAAAACGGATGTTACTAAGGGTTGGTTAGACTGCTCAGATGCAACGGACATCCTGACTAGAATAAGAATGGACTGACCTGATGGATTGGTCCTAGGCTAGGTACAATCCATCAGGCTTATTCAATAAGGGTGCCTTAAAACAGCAGTATCCTAACTGGTAGCAGCCAATATGAAGAACAGTAGCCGCCAATATAAAGAAATTGAATAGGGCAAATCCGTAGTTGCCGACGGGCGGCGGGTAATGCTTACCTGGAATGGTCAGAGGCCAAGGGATTTGGCACCTTAGTTTGAGGTGGATCTAGTCAAAGATATTGCCGAAAAATTCTATGGTGTCCTTAAGGGCAGCAACAAAGGTGTCGACTTCGGCGTAGGTGTTGTAAAAGTAAAGGCTAGCCCGGGCCGTGGAGTCTATGCCAAGAAATCGATGGAGGGGCTGGGTGCAATGATGCCCCGAGCGGATGGCAATACCAGCTTGGTCTAAAAATGTAGATAGATCTTGGGGATGGAGATTGGCTACGGTAAAGGTGGCGATGGCCGCTCTGCCGCTGCCATCTGCCTTGGGGCTAGGCCCATACAGCTTGAGCTGGGGGATCTGGCCTAGGCAATCGTATAGATAGCGAGTTAGCTCATGTTCATACTGGGCAATGCGCTCCATACCGATGCCGGTTAGGTAATCCACGGCGGCTCCCAGCATGATCACTTCGGCAATGGCGGGGGTGCCTGCTTCGAACTTATGGGGCAGTTCGGCATAGGTGGAGTGGTCTAAATAGACGTCCTGGATCATCTCACCACCACCGAGGAAAGGGGGCATGGCGTTGAGGATGTCCAGTTGGCCGTAGAGGAAACCGGCTCCGGTGGGACCGCACATTTTGTGACCTGAGGCCACCAGCCAGTCACATCCAATGGCTTGAACATCCACAGGCATATGGGGAATGCTTTGGCAGGCGTCAATCAGCACCTTGGCACCCTGGCCATGGGCGAGCTCGATTACGGCTTGGACGGGGTTAATACAGCCGAGGGTGTTAGAGATGTGGTTGATCGCCACTAGGCGGGTGCGATCGCACACCAATTCTTTAAAATGCTCTAGGTCAAACTCCTGGGTATCCGTCAGTTGCACATGCTTCAGCACCGCCCCCGTCCGCTGGGCCACCAGCTGCCAGGGAACGAGATTACTGTGGTGCTCCATCACCGATAAAATCACCTCATCCCCGGCCTTCAAGTTGCTCAGGCCCCAGGCATAGGCCACCAGGTTAATGGCTTCGCTGGCATTGCGGGTAAAGACAATCTCATTGCGGCTGGAGGCATTAATAAAGGCTGCCACCTTATCACGGGTGGCTTCATAGGCCTCCGTGGCCCTGGCGCTGAGGGTATGGACACCGCGATGGACATTGGCATTGTCCTGGGTGTAGTAGTCCAACAGGGCATCTAAAACCACCTGGGGCTTTTGGGATGTGGCAGCGTTGTCAAAATACACCAGCGGCTTGCCGTTGACCATCTGGTCCAAAATTGGGAAATCTGCCCGCACTTCATGGGCCAGGGGTTTAGCCGTTGTCAAAGTCATTGCCTACACTGTCCATTGCTGAATGTACTGGGTGATCCGATCCCGCAGGGGAGCCACGGGAATGGGCTCAATTATTTCCATGGCAAAGGCGTAAATCAGCAACCGCTGGGCCTGGTCGCGATTGATGCCTCGGCTTTGCAGATAGAACAATTCGTCCGGGGCCAGCTGGCTGACGGTGGCTCCATGGGCGCACTTGACGTCGTCTGCCACAATGTCTAGCTCGGGCTTGGTGTCCACCCGCGCCTTGGGGGACAGCAGCAGGTTGCGATTGAGCTGGGAGGCATTGGTCAGCTGGGCCTGCTGGGGCACATAGACTTTGCCGTTAAACACTCCGTGGGCGCGGTCATCCATCAGGTTTTTCTGGAGCTGCCTGGCGGTGCCATGGGGGTGGGCCAGGGCAATCAGGCTGTGGGTGTCGGCCAGGGTGCGATCGCGAATAGCCGTCAAACCATTTAACTCAGTCTCCGTTTGGGCACCGGTCTGATATACCTCCAGATTGTGGCGGGAAATCGATCCCCCCAGGTTAATGGCCCGATTGCTATAGCGGCTGTCCTGGGCTTGGGAAACGGCGGTTTTACCAATGTGAATTGCCTCGGACGACTCCTGCTGAATTCGCAGGTGGGTGACCGCAGCATTGGCCTGAACCCAAATTTCACTCACACTATTAATTAAGCTAGCCCCTTGGCCATGAAACTCTTCCACCAGGGTGACCGCACTGCCCGTCTCCGCCACCACCATACAACGGGGCTGAACCAGTAGAGCATTTCCCACCGCCAGATATACAATCTGCACCGGCTGTTCAATCACCACGTTCTTAGCAACGTGGACCACCGCCCCATCCGTAAAGCCAGCGGTATTGAGAGCGGTAAAGACTTCATTGCTACCCTGGATTTGGGCCAACCCACTGGGAACAACCTTCACCTGACTCAGCACAGTCACGCCACTGCCCAGGTTAGAAAGACTAGCGACGAACATGCCATTGACAAACACGATGCGCAGGCTGTCTGTATCGGGCCAGCCCACCCCTGCTAACAAATCTGTTGCCTGGGCTAAAGCGGCATCGGTGAGCCCCCCTGGCGTCTGAAAGGCAGTCTCCAACATGGGGGAAATATCGGTAAAGCGCCAGTCCTCATCCCGATTGGAGGGAAAGGTGCGCTCTTGCACCAAGGCACGGGCGGCTGCCCGCAGGATGTCCAAGCCTAAGCCAGATTGATCTGCCGCCAGGGTTGACTGGGCCAGCAAAGATTCCAGATACTGTTCCCGCTTAGTTGCCGCTGTTGCCACGTTGGTTGTCACATTACTCATGGAGCCACCGCCTTCCCTTGCAGGAGCCATTCATAGCCCTTATCCTCAAGGGCCAGAGCTAACTCTTTGCCACCAGTTTTAATAATGTGACCACCGCACATCACATGGACATAGTCCGGCACAATGTAGTTGAGCAGCCGCTGGTAGTGAGTGATCAACAGGTTGGCATTGTTGGTATTGGCCAGCTGATTAACACCGCCCGCCACGGTTTTCAAAGCGTCGATGTCCAAGCCGGAGTCGGTTTCATCCAAAATGGCCAGGGTAGGTTCCAGCAGAGCCATTTGCAGAATCTCATTGCGCTTTTTCTCACCGCCGGAAAACCCTTCATTGACACTGCGGTCTAGAAAGCTAAGATCCATTTTAACAATGTCGGTTTTCTCTTCGATCAGATCATCAAAGTCAAACACATCGATCTCATCTTCTCCCCGGGCTTTGCGGTGAGCATTGTAGGCCACCCGCAAAAACTCACGGTTACTCACCCCAGGAATCTCCAGGGGATATTGAAAGGCGAGGAAAATGCCTGCAGTGGCCCGCTCGTGGGGTGCCAGCTCAGTCAGGTCTTGGCCATTAAACTCAATGGTGCCACCCGTTATTTCGTAGTCGGGATGACCAGCCAACACTTTAGAAAAGGTACTTTTGCCCGAGCCATTGAGACCCATAATGGCGTGGATTTCACCTGCTTTTACCTCTAAGTTGAGGCCCTTGAGGATTTCGGTGCCGTCTACGTTGGCCCGCAGGTCCTTAACGGAGAGAATTGTTTTTGCGTCCGGATTAATCATGGAATGGTATCTAGGGGTAGAGCCGTGGGGGATTAACCAACGGAATTTTCTAACTTCAGGGCCAGTAGCTTATCCGCCTCAGCCGCAAATTCCATCGGTAGTTTGTTAAACACATCTCGACAGAATCCACTGATAATCATGGAGACGGCATCTTCAGGAGAAATGCCCCGCTGGGCAAAGTAGAACAGCTGGTCTTCACCGATTTTAGAGGTAGAGGCTTCGTGCTCTACCTGGCCCGTATTGTTCTGGACCTGGATGTAGGGAAAGGTGTTGGCGTTGGAAGTGTCCCCAATCAGCATGGAGTCACACTGGGAGTAGTTGCGGGCGTTCTCCGCCTTAGGCCCCACTTTTACCAACCCGCGATAGCTGTTTTTAGAGTGACCGGCGGAAATACCCTTGGAGATAATGGTGCTGCGGGTGTTTTTGCCCACATGGATCATCTTAGTGCCCGTATCGGCCTGCTGCATGTTGTTGGTCAGGGCCACGGAGTAAAATTCACCGACGGAGTTGTCGCCCACTAGCACACAGCTGGGATACTTCCAGGTAATGGCCGAACCGGTTTCTACCTGGGTCCAGGAGATTTTGGAATTCTTACCAGCGCAGAGGCCGCGCTTGGTGACAAAGTTATAGATGCCGCCCTTGCCGTCCTTGTCGCCAGCATACCAGTTTTGCACGGTGGAGTAGTTGATCTGGGCGTCGTCCAAAGCCACCAGTTCAACAATGGCTGCATGGAGCTGATTGCTGTCGTACATGGGGGCGGTGCAGCCCTCTAAATAGGTGACGGAGCTGCCCTTATCGGCAATCACCAGGGTGCGCTCAAACTGGCCCGAGTCGCCGTTGTTGATGCGAAAATAGGTGGACAGGTCCATGGGACACTGGGTGTTTTCAGGGATGTAGACAAAGGAGCCATCGCTAAAAACAGCGGAGTTGAGGGCGGCAAAGTAGTTATCTGCCGTCGGTACAACCGTGCCTAGATACTTTTTGATCAGCTCTGGGTGTTCTTGAATGGCCTCTGAAATAGAGCAGAAGATGACTCCGTGTTCTGCCAACTCCTTCTTAAAGGTGGTGGCGATGGAGACGCTGTCAAATACCGCATCGACGGCCACATTAGTTAGCCGCTTTTGCTCTGACAGGGGCAGCCCCAGTTTTTCAAAGGTGGCGAGGATTTCAGGGTCTACTTCGTCCAGGCTACTGAGTTTTTCGCTTTGCTTGGGGGCAGAGTAGTAAATGATTTCCTGGTAGTCAATGGGGGTGTAGCTGACGTTGGGCCAAGTAGGTTCGGTCATCTTGAGCCACTGGCGATACGCCTTGAGGCGGAACTCAAGCATAAAGTCCGGCTCGTTCTTTTTCGCAGAAATTAGCCGAATAACGTCTTCACTCAAGCCACGGGGGATGACATCGGATTCTACGTCGGTGACAAAGCCATACTTGTAGGGCTGACTAACGAGGGATTGAACGCTGGTGCTCATGATTAACCGAAAAGGTTTTGGGGGAGGTTGAATAAACGCTTAGGCTGCCTGACTACCGGGGACTAAGCCTAAAATCTGCGGAGGGAGGGCAGCCTGCTAGTACTTGCTGGTTTCTGTGCGGATATATTCAAACGAAATGTCTTGCTCTTGGCCAGCAAAGTCATTGTCAGGGGTGAGGAAGAGCATGCAGTGGCACTCCTTACGCTCCTGCATGGGGATGCAGGGGCAGTTCCAGTAAACGCTTTTGACTTCGGCTTCCTTATCTTCGTAATGGCGGCAGGGACATAGGGCTGCGCCAAAGTCGTCCTTATGCTTGGCCAAACCCTCGAGCACTACGGAAGTCACACCAAGGTCAGCACAAAAATAAGTGCCGGTACGTTTGGCATAGCTTTGGGCGAAATTTCGCATCAGCTCAAGATTTTTGTCGGTAGCTTGTGTTGGCTTACTTATGCTCATGTGATCAATGGGGATGCTGAGACAACCAGATGATTCTATAATTAAACAACACGCAAGTTGCTTAACTATTTAAAGAGTAATCGAGGTAGCAGACTTTAGCAACAGGTATGTTGTTAAAGTAGGGGCGGTTGAGTTTCACTGTTTACAGTCCGTAATATGCGATCGCAACTTCAAAATTGATGATGTCAGCGCAGCAACCATCCACCAAGGACGATATCCTTCAGTTTTTACTGAAATCGGGTCAGTCAACCGCCCAGGCCTTGGCTGATAGCTTGGGCGTTAGCCCCCAAGCCATCCGGCGTCACCTCAAGGATTTACAAACCGAAGAATTGGTGGAACACGAAGCGATACAGTCGGGCATGGGCCGTCCCAACTACATCTATCAACTTAGCGTCAAGGGGCGGGCCCAGTTTCCCTCCCAGTATGACCAGTTTGCCGTATCCCTCCTCGACACCCTCACCGAAACCGTCGGAGCAGAGCAGGTGGCGGCAATCCTGCGGCAGCAGTGGCACCGCAAGGCCCAGCACTACTGCGAAACCCTGGGCAGTGCGCCCCTGCCCGATCGGGTACAGCAGCTAGTGGAGCTACGCCAAGCCGAAGGTTACATGGCCGAATTTCACCATGGGGAAGACGAAAATACCTACATCATCACCGAATATAACTGCGCCATTGCCCAAGTGGCCGCCTCTTACCCAGCGGTCTGTGGCCATGAGCTAGCCATGTTTGCGGTGGCCTTGCCCGACTGCCAGGTGGAGCGGACCCATTGGCTAGTGCGGGGCGAAAACCTATGTGGATATAGGATTCATAAAAAATAAGCCATCACATGTTTGATCAAACTCTGCAATTTTTAACCCCGGATGAGTCCGCTGAGGTAGATAAAGCCCTGCTGACCATGCCAGAAAAATTCTTGACCCGATTAACCCTATCGACGGCAAAGCTGCTGGCATTTATTGCCCAAGACCTGCGTACTTCAGTCGATCAGCTCACCACGGCGCAGATTATTGCTTGGTTTGAGGCCGACTCTAAACGTAAACAGGAGCAAGGGGTTAAGGCTTCGGTGCTGAAATGGGACGCCACAAATTTAGAAGACATGCCAGGATAGCAACCTGGCCCTAGCCGTGAACTATGGGGTGACTTCAGCCTACTGCTCTGGCGGCGGTTTACCCTCGGTTGGCGATTGTTCCTCCTCATTGCTCGTCAGCAATAGCACCGCACCCCTACCATCCACCTTGCAAGAACCCCGTTCATCGGGAAATTCGGCCATGGACCAACCAATCAAAAACGTACCATCCTCCATGGACTGGGATGGGTCGAGCTTAGGTGTACGCCCGGAGGTGACTAGGGTTTCATAACAGCGTCGGGCAATGGCTTCCACATCGTCGGGAATGACAGGACGTTTGGGGCCACAGGCGCTCACCCCAGGTAGCAGCAAAATGCCTAAATAAACCGATAAATTAAACGGCTTAACCCATGCCCAGCATGGATTAATGCGGGTGGCGCGACCCTCAGTGCATATCCTCGACAGAATCATTCCTTAAACCAGTAACGCCCTTACAATCAATAGGAGTTGATAGCAGCTTACAGAACTTTTAGACCCAGACCCCATGCAATTATTCCGCTTATTTACGGCTTTATTGATTTCCCTTTTCATCGTTAGCGGCCCATGGACTAGCCCAGCCGCCATGGCAGCCCCCATAGCCACACTGCCCGGACTGCAGGGAGTTTTTACCGGCACTCCTTCCACTGACATCGGTCTCCATGATACCCAGCTGAGCGGTTGCCCCGCCTCGCCCAACTGTGTTAGCAGTAACGCTGCCAGTGACGATGGCGAACATTACATCGCCCCGCTGGCATACACCGCCGGACAGGACGCGGTAAAGGCCCAGCTGGTGGCAATTTTACAAAATCAGCCCCGTACCAAAATTGTGGAACAGACTGATGACTACATTCGGGTGGAATTTACCAGTCGCCTCATGGGGTTCGTAGACGATACTGAATTTTATTTTCTGCCCGATGGTCACACCATTGTCATGCGCTCTGCCGCCCGCCTGGGGGAATCAGACCTGGGGGTCAATCGCCGTCGGTTAGAGCAGTTTCGCCTAGCCTTGCAAAGTTTGGGGGCGTAACCTCCATGGCCTCCCATCCCTATCACATTCGGGCCATGACTCGGGATGAGTTGGATGTTGCCCTATCATGGGCCACTGCAGAAGGCTGGAACCCAGGCTTGCACGATGGCGACTGCTTCCATCGCACCGACCCCGATGGGTTTCTCATGGGGTTTCTCAATGGCGAACCCATCGCCTCAATTTCAGCCGTCAAATATGGCGAATCCTTCGGCTTTATTGGCTGCTACATTGTGAAGCCTGGCTTTCGGGGGCAGGGCTACGGTTTAACCCTATGGCATGGGGCCCTAGATTATTTAAAAGGTCGCAACATTGGGTTAGACGGTGTAGTCGCCCAGCAAGATAACTACGTCAAATCTGGGTTTAGCCTAGCGCACCGAAATATTCGGTATGCCGGGGTGGGCCGTGGCATACCCCATAATTCAGACTGTGTACCTCTGGCCCATCTGCCCACAGAAAAAGTGATTGCCTATGATCGGCGCTTTTTTCCAGAAGAACGGTCTGGATTTATCCAATGTTGGATGGCCCAGCCAGGCAGTCATGCCGTTGGGGTCATTCAAGGACAAGAACTGGTGGGATATGGGGTGCTACGACCCTGCCAAAGGGGGTATAAGATTGGCCCCTTATTTGCCAATGGGGCAGCTATTGCGGACGAAATATTTCAAACTTTGGTAGCCCAGGTTCCTCAAGGAGATTCATTTTATTTGGATGTGCCCCAGGTAAATGGGGCAGCCGTGGCCCTGGCGGAGCGGTATGGCATGGCTGATGACTTTGAAACGGCGCGGATGTACACCCAGAGCAAGCCAGAATTACCGCTCAATCAGATTTTTGGCATTACTACGTTTGAGTTGGGCTAGTACAAAGACCTTAGAACGTTACAATATTAGAAATATTAAGTGTTCGTTACATCGGGACAGGAGTTTGTCATGGGTCGTAAGCAGGCCATCGTCATCGGAGCTGGTATTGGGGGATTAGCCATGGGCATCCGCCTCCAGAGTTTGGGGTTTGACACCACCATTGTGGAAATGCTGGATGCCCCCGGTGGTCGTGCCTATGTCCGCAAGGCGGATGGGTTTACCTTTGACATGGGGCCGACGGTGATTACGGTGCCCCACTTCATTGAGGAGTTATTCTCCCTGGAGCGCGATCGCTCAGCTCTGGCCCTGCCTGACTTCCCTGCAGAGATTGTTGACGAAAGTAAGCGGATTAAGTCTGGCATCTCCGGCGGTCCCCACACCAGCCGCTACGTCACAATTGTGCCGGTACTGCCCTTCTATCGCATTTACTTTGATGATGGCACCTTCTTTGACTACGACAGCGACCCAGAAAACACTCGTCGACAGATTTTAGAACTGGGTGAACCCGGCGATTATGAAGGCTATCAGCGGTTCCATGCGGCGGCAAAAGCCGTGTTTGATCAGGGCTTTTTAGAATTGGGCTATACCCACTTTGGGAGTGTTGGCTCCATGCTGCGGGTGGTGCCCGCCCTGCTCAAGCTAGATGCGGTACGCACCCTGTTTAGCTTTACCAGCAAGTATTTCAAAAGTGACAAACTGCGCCAGGTATTTAGCTTCGAACCCCTATTGGTAGGGGGAAACCCACTCTCGGTGCCCGGCATTTACGCCATGATTCACTTTGTAGAAAGTACCTGGGGCATTCACTTTGCCATGGGTGGCACCGGTGCCCTAGTCAGTGGCTTTGTGAAAAAGTTTGAAGAGTTGGGGGGCAAAATTGTCTACAACAGCAAAGTTAGCAAAATCAATGTCGAGAAAGAGAACGGCAAGAAAATTGTTCAGGGCATTACCCTAGCCAACGGGACGGTGATGACAGCGGACGCTGTGGTTTCCAATGCCGACTGGGCCACCACCTACGGCAAGATGATTGAGCCCCAATATCGCTTCTGGAATAGTGACCTGCGGGTGAAGCTGACCCAGCAGTCCATGTCGGCATTTGTCATGTATCTGGGCTTCAAGGCCGATGGTAATGAAAATGCCAAACTGCGGCACCACTCGATTATTTTAGGGCCTCGCTATGAGGAGCTACTCAAAGATATCTTTGGTCGCAAGATTATGCCCAAGGACTATTCTCAATACATCCACCTCCCCACCTTGACCGATCCATCCTTGGCTCCCCCAGGACACCATGCGGCGTATATTCTGGTACCCGTTCCCCACAATGGTTCTGGCATTAACTGGGATGAGATGGGGGAGAAACTAAAAGACAACGTACTAACGTTTATGGATGAGCGGGGCTATCTACCTAACATCAGGGAGCGTTTGGTGCATTGCAGCTACATTACGCCGGACTATTTTGAGCATACGCTGGATGCTTACATCGGTAATGCGTTTGGGCCTGAGCCGCTGTTGGTGCAGTCGGCATTTTTCCGGCCCCACAATCGGAGTGAGGATATTACAAACCTGTATATAGTAGGGGCGGGGACACAGCCGGGGGCGGGAACGCCCAGTGTGATGATGTCGGCAAAGATGACGGCCCGCTTAGTGGCTGAGGACTTTGAGGTGGCCCCTGAGGTTTTGGGTGGCATTGGCGAGGGGAAAGAAACTGCGCTGGTTTAGGCAGGCTGCGGTTAACTAGTAGATCCAGGGGAAGCCGTCGCAGCGCTTTTGCTGATGAGCTTGGTGGGTGCAGGTGCGATCGCAAAACGCAGGAGAATACAGGCGTTAACCCACAGCCGAGTCGGTTGCCCCGGTGACTAAGCTCAACCACTGAACCAAAGGAGTGCTGTTTATGAGTTTAAAGCCGCTTAAAAATCCGTCTAAGAAGCTGATGGCAAAGCTGTTGAAAAAACTATTAGAAAAACCGCTAGAGAAACCACCCGGAAAGCGCATGCTAATGGGCCTGACAATGGTGGCCGTCTTACTACCTTCTGCGGTGCAGGCCGCTAGCTTTTCGTTTGGAGACAAGGCCGTGGTGGGCTTGTTTCGAGGAGCTGGCGGATTGCTGGGGTCTTCAAATAGCTCGGATGCTTCGGGGATTGATACGCTTGCTGACCGAATCGATAGTGAGCTGGCTGACTACGCGCTCACCACTCAAGTATTTAATTCCTATGAGGGGAATGTTTTTGATTTTCGAGAGGTGGGGAGCCGCGAGGGAACAGATTTTTTCAACTCATTGAGTGAGAATCCTTTTGAGACGAGGGGTGCAACTGGTCTGATCGGGTATAGCGCTGGCGGGCTTTCAGCGATTCGGACGGCAAAGAGCTTGTCGCCCAAGCCGATTGACTTGCTGATACAGGTAGAGTCTTTTGATCCGCTAACGGGTAGCAGCAATGAAGACGAAGTGCTACCCCCCAATGTAGAAACGGGGATTAACTACTATCAGCGCCGCAACCGGTTTAATGTGTTTCGTTCTGGCTGGGATCCTACTGATTTGCAGGGTGCAACTAACGTAAGCGGCGCTGAAAACATTAATGCTGAGTCACTTTTGGATGATCGATCGCTCACACATCGCAACATTATTAGCAACTCTAGGTTTCAACAGCGAATTGTTCAGGACATTAAAGACAATTTGCTAGCGGGGCTCAGCTTTGATAGGTCGGGGCAATTAGCGCTGGGCAATGGCGCAAATAAAACTAACAATATTTTGAGGCTCACACCCGATGGTGAAAGCCGCGCGGCTGATGTCAGATTGGCTGAGCCGATTTCGTCTGACAGCTCTTTTCAATCTCGGCTGGAGTTTCGGCTACCGTTTGAAACCATTTCGGAAGGGCTTTCTTTTTGGCTCGGGCCCAACGACGGGCCCGAGGGCGATCGGCAGCTTACGCTTAAGTTTGACCCGCTGTTGCCGACTGAAAGCATCATTAGCAACAAACTGCTGTTGCTAATGCCGGGGCAAGGCTCAGATAGTGAGAACGCGCCTTTTGCACTCAATGGACGCGATCCCATCACCGCCTGGATTGACTACGATAGCGATATTAACCGGTACGAGGTTTTTATTAGCGATACAGGCAATAAGCCGCAGCAGTCCATATTTTCTCGCACGATTGACTTATCAGCGCTGGGAGATCGCACCTACTTTGGGTTTAGAGCGGCTGGCGCTGATGATGGTCAGTATGCTGATTTGCTAAGCTGGCAGCTTCAGACCATAGAGGGGCCCAGCAGTTTGGTGGAAGCTGATGCGGTGCCGGTGTTTTTAACAGCGATCGCCCCGTTGGGAGCAGCGCAGACGAACTGGCCGGTCGCGTCGCTACAGCCGACTTCGGAATCTGTCCCAGAACCTAGCTTACTGCTCGCGTTGGGGGTGATGGGTAGCGGTCTGTGGTGGGTGCGCCGTAGGGTGTAACCCTTGGGTCAGTCGTGAGTAGGCGCGTTTATCTATAGATTTAGCGTGTCGGGATTAGCGTGTCGGGATTAGCGTGTCGGTAGCAAAGCGTAGGCAGAACGCTTGCGCCTTGTGCCTACGGGCTTCTAATTCTGTGCGGGCACGCGGCAATGCTTCTGAATACTCCTGAGCAAGCCAGGTCACTAACTTTGCTCGCACGTAGCAGCGTAAGTCCCAGGTAGGTAGGCGCGTCTTTGCCGGTCATCACTGGTTCTTGCGGATTTTGTGGAGAGAGCTGAAAGTCACTGCCTGTAACCTTCATGGAACCAGCAATGAGTAGATACGTTATCTTTTCAGGCTGTGTCGATAGGTCGGTGCAAGGGCTTAAAACAAATTGTCTCTATTTTTCGCAATAAGAAAGCCTTTAGTGACTCTTATTGCGAAAATATTGGAGCATGCGTTTGGGGTATTAACTTAAGCCGGAAAATCCTGGCTAGGTGGGGAATCAGGGGCCAGAAGCCAGAAGCCAGTGAGGCCCTGATCCCTGACTCCTGACTTCTGAATACTCTCCTTGGGAAAACGTCTCGCTTTGAGTTGGTGCCCTGCGTTTGCCCTGTTCTAACTCTTGATTTCTGCCAAAATTCCTTCAATAACCTGTACGATATCTTGGCATTTCTGTGGACTCAATCCATCAGGATGTGGCGCAGCAAACTGACCACGATCGTTGTCAAAATACTTACCAGAAGACGCCGCAAATTCGTCAGTTAACGCTGCACGAACTAAGATTTTTGCCCCGATCCGGATATCGCTACCCGCAACACCAAATGCTTCTTTTACCATTTTGCTACCGAGCAGTGATCCAGGGTTAACCGCAATGATAGCTGGGCCGTCATCCTGAAGTGAAAGGGCAAGGTGGTGAGACCACATGGTTAAGGTCAGCTTGCTTTGGGCATAGGTCGTGAAATCGTCAGAGATCTGAATCCGCCCCATCAGTGCGGCTGGACTAACTGGAGATTGGGCTGCGGAGGATACATTGACGACTCGGCCCGATGCCGGGATGTGGGAAATCAGGCGTTGGGTGAGGAGATAGGGTGCGATCGCATTCACCGCAAAGCGCACATCTAGTCCATCCGACGTAACTGTATCAGTTGTTTTATAGACCCCTGCGTTATTGATCAAGACATCCAGATTAGCGTGGTTTTCCGCCACAGCCTGTGCCAGCAACTCCACATCGGCCATGCGCGACAGATCAGCGACATAGCCTTCAACAACGCCCCCTCCCGAAAGCGCAGAGAGTGATTTTTCAACAGCCTCCAGTTTTTGGGGATTGCGTCCATGCAGCAGTACCCTGTGCCCTTGCGAGACCAAAATCTTGGCGGCTTCTAACCCAATGCCATCGGTGGCCCCTGTAATTAGAATTGTTTTTGTCATCGTTTTAGCGTCCTCCGTCAGCAAAGTCTGACAAAATCTCATCAGCCAGACGTTTCAGTGTTGTTTCGATATCCGCCTGGTTAAATCGCAAATTCAACGCCACGTGGTTCATGCCGATTTGTTCTAGCGATTTCAGGTAATCTCGCAGATGGTTTACCCCTAGGCGGAATCCTAGGTGGATCGGTTGGGGACGGGTGTCTGAATCTTCGGCCAGATCCACATAAAGCGGCTGCATCACCGGCTTGGCCGGTTTCCCCGCCGCCTCAACCCTAGCTTGCCAATCGCGAATCACTTGTGCCTGGGCAACTGTATCGCGTGGATAGGTCATCCAGCCATCCCCGTTTTGAGCAATCCAGTTGGGGTCTTGCTGGCTGCCACCCGTGATCAGCAAGGGCAGTTTGCCGGAGACTGGCTTGGGTAACATGTCCATGCTACCGCCGGGATTGCCGTAGGCGTTTTCGAAGCTGGGTCTGTCTTCGCCCATGCGCCGAATGTAGTCGAAGCTCTCGCGAAAGCGGGTGCCGCGATCGCCAAAGGGCAAGTTGAGGGCTGGGTACTCCTCCGGGCGATCGCCAGAAGCCACTCCCAGAATCAGCCGCCCCCCGCTGAGCACATCAGCAGTTGCCGCCGCCTTAGCCACATGGGCCGGGTGACGCAGCGGCAAAATGATGCTGGAAACGCCCAGGGCAATGCGCTGGGTCTGCCCTGCCAAGAAGCCAAGGTAGACAAATGGGTCGAACGTCTGGCCAGCATCGCCAAAGGAGGGCACATTGAACGGCACATCGCGCAACCACACGGCAGAAAAGCCCAGCTCCTCAGCCAGTTGAACCCGTTCAAGATGGCGCTCTAGCGTCGGCACAGGATTGTGGGCGTTGTTCTCAATGGGGACGACTAAACCGATACTCAATCGATTGGGTTGGAATACGGTGGTGTACCCCCGGTTAATCGGTTTGAACTGGACTTTTTCAACAGATGATTTGAGCATGGTGAGATCCCTTCACAAGTGCCTTGATGATCAGAGATAAACCGCTAATCACTAGTTTATTTCCTGAACTTTCATCACTAAATCATTCCAGTTACGCTGGTTCTCCATGTCATGCTCCATGCCTTTCTCATCAGCGATGGTAAAACGCTTGATGGCAGGGGTTTTACTGGTTGCTTGATAGAGCCAGTAAGCTTCTGCCTTGAGCGCTTCATCAATCGGCTTGTCAATGGACTCATAAACTGCCTGCTTGCAGGCATTGATGGATGCTGCCGGGAATTTAGCAATACGATTGGCTAGCTCATCAACATAGGGACCGATTTCATCCGGCTCGAGTGCTTTGTTGATTGTGCCGTATGCTTCGGCTTCGTCCGCAGTAAAGTCACGGGCGCTGAGGATAATTTCCAATGCCCGACCGAGCCCGGTCTGACGCGCCATACGGGATGCACCACCGCCACAGGGCAAGATACCCATGCCGACTTCCATCTGCATAAACTTAAATTTCCCCCGTGCGGCGAAACGCATATCACAAGCGAGTGCAAATTCATGACCGCCACCGCGTGCAAAGCCTTCGAGTTTGGCAATGGTGGCTTGGGGTAACTTGCTGATGCGTTCTAAAACCGATTGCAGATCCAGCAATTTCGCTTCTTCACGGGAGACCGCTTCCATCGACATATCCTTCAATAGGTTTGTGTCGTAGTGGCAAACCCAGATTTCTGGATGGGCTGACTGGAAAACAACTACTTTGACTTCGCGATCGCGTTCTAGCCTTAAAGCAAGGCCATTTAGATCAGCCAGCATTTCCTGCCCCTGAACATTAACTGGGGGATAGTCAAAAGTGACCCAGGCAATGGCGTTGGCGACATTAACATTGAAGGTTGTGAAGTTGTCGTACTGCATTTTGTAATCTCCTAATTGTTTACTGGGGAAACCCGATCTGGCGCATCACCGCCAATACAGGGCATTGTTGTTTCCGGGTTGAGTCAGACACCGGCTCATTAGTTCTCAATAACGACCTTGCCCATGGCTTTTCCGCTTTCCAAACGAGCATGGGCCTGGCCAGCCTGTTCTAAGCCATAGCGCTCCTCATCCATTACAGGCGTGAGGCCACCCGACTCGACAATTTCAGATAAGCGGCGCAGGATTTCCGCGTGCTGTTCCCGTTTAAAGTTGTGCAGCATCGGAATGAGCATAAACACAACATGCAATGACAAGCCTTTGAAATGAGCCAACGTCAAATCCAGTTCGCACAGCGACACCGTGGATGCAACGTGAGCATTCAGGGCAGCCGCTTCAAATGAATTGAGCATATTTGCCCCACCAACAGAATCAAACACCACGTCAAAACCTTTCCCACCGGTGTGTTTCGCAACGTACTGCTCAACCGATTCGGTCTTGTAGTTGATGCCTGTTGCACCCAGTTGCTCGATCAGAGCTAACTGTTTATCACCACCGCCCGTGGAATAGACATCGGCTCCAAAATGTTTTGCCAGCTGCAAAGCCACATGACCAACACCACCAGAACCGCCATGAACGAGAACTTTCTGACCTGGTTGTACGCCCGCACGGGTTAGACCTTCGTAAGCCGTAATGGCAACGAGCGGCAAGGCAGCGGCTTCACGCATCGACAAGTTTGTCGGCTTAGGGGCAATTAGATTGGCATCCGCCACAATGTAGTCAGCCAAGGTGCCTGGCAAGTCCGCCAGCCCCCCCGCACAGCCGTAAACTTCGTCCCCCGCAGCATAGGTTGACACGCCCTCGCCAACGGCCTCGATCGCCCCGGCGAAGTCCATGCCGAGAATCGCAGGCGTGTCGGGCGAAAGGGGCAACACCTTGCCCATCTTACGAATCATAGTATCGACCGTATTCACGCTCGATGCCGCAATCTTGATGAGGACATGGCCCGACTTTACCTGAGGTTTTTCGATATCTACAGGTTCAAACTGGGCGTCTTCACCATACGAGCTTAGGAGCATTGCTTTCATCATGTCACCTCCAGGGGAGTCGTCTAACTATTAATGTCATCGTAATTTTTTGGATAAAAAAGATAAACAGGCTTTTCGCGAAATGATAATTCGGATATTTTTGATAAATGGATATTCTATCGTTCCGTTTATTTCTAAGAATTGCCGCACTTGGCGGGGTCACAGCCGCCGCGCAAGACCTGGGTCTTTCCTCCGCCAGTGCCAGCGCCCGTCTGGTCAAGCTTGAAGAAACCATCGGTGTGCGGCTGTTCAACCGAACGACCCGCGCCGTTTCTCTGACCACCGATGGCGAGGCATTTTTGCCCTATGCACAAGAGATGATCGAAACGCTAGAAACCGGACTCAGTGCGGTCAAGGGGCAGGGGGCAGCAGCTGAGGGGATACTGAAAATCACCATGCCAGGTTCCTTTGGCCGGATGTATATCATCCCCACCCTGGCTGAATTTCATGCCCGCCATCCCCGGGTCAGCCTTGACTTGCGTCTATCCGATGCAGTGTTGGATGTGGTCGAAGGGGCCTATGACCTGATTATTCGCAATGCGCCATTGGTGGATAGCAGTCTGATTGTGCGAAAGCTGGCCTCCGATCGGCGTATTCTCGTGGCTTCTCCGACCTATCTTGAACAATATGGTGCGCCTACAACACCTGACGATCTAGCCGAGCATCAATGCGTATGCCTTGGGGAAGCAAGCAAGTGGACATTTGAAAATGGACAGACGGTGAGCGTTCCGCGATCGTTCGTGATCAACGATGGTGAGGCGTTACGCACCATGCTTGAGCAGGGTCTGGGGATTGGCGTTAAGTCGCTGTGGAATGCGAGTGAAAGCCTGAAAGCTGGACGACTAGTAGAGGTGATGCCAGAATTTCCATTCACCACGCATGCGGCAATTTGGCTACTCTATCCCAGTCGCCGGATCATGGCTCCGAAAGTTCACGCCATGATTGATTTTTTAATCGAACAGTTCCACCCTGTTCCGCCCTGGGAGTGCTAAAAAGGAGCGGTCAATATACCGATCATATTGACAACCTACCTAAATCAACTGCCAATCTCTGCAACAGGTCGTGTTCAGTCCTTCCAATTTTGCCTCTCGGATGAGGTTTGCACACTCGCTACCTAACCGTTGCCCATCACCCGCCACAGATCTCTTGATGCACACAGACACCCTCTCGGCAGCCGGTGTGCATGGCATATTGTTAGACAGCGATGGCAACTTTGGGTTCAGATCTGTACTTTGATGAACTTCATTTAATATTTTTGCGCTTGAGCCTTGTTCTAACATTGCTTCAGTTGAAGACGCTATGCTCTTAATCACTATTTATTCTCAATCGTTCTTCAACCACTTCCTGAAAGTATCGGAAAACTACAAATAGCAATACAAGAAGAAGAAAAATAAGTGCGGTTAAACCACTGAGGTGTTGTGGAAGTGTCTTGAAAATGTGAGTTAATACAGAAAACACAAAAAATATCGAAGATGTCAACCATAGAGAGCGTAGTAGAATTACTTCCGCACACATCTTCACCAAAAGATTCACGACTTGAGGGTTCTTAACTTGTGGAAGCTTATTTAAAACAATTATTACAGCGTTGCGTATTTCAAATTTGTTAAGAATTAAATCTCCAACCAAATCCATGATCAAGCCTAGGACATAGCATACAGCTACTACAAAAAAAGATTCTAAAAGTGTTCCTGGTTTATGTAGGGTTCCCCACCACGCATAGTCAACACAAGCATAGAATAGCAACCCCGGCAATATTCTAGCAAGCAAATCAAAATAAAACTCTGGAATGAGCGATGCAGTTTTCTCAACATCAGGATTCATGGTTGTTGATGACTCCGTCAACTTTAGTAAATCAACATTCCTAATCAGCAAAATAGTCTGTCTAACGTTGCCCATCACCCGCCGCAGACAGCCTCGAACTCAAACAGATAACCTCTTGACGGTCGGGTGCATGGGCGTTGTTGGACTGCAATATACACGACCGGGGCAGATGAAAAATCAAGCGAAATCACAAAATTAATATTAAACTTTCAAGAAATAGGCGAAATGATTCTACCATCAAATCTTCTGTATGTATGTGGGATATCGCCAAGATATTGCTCAAGCACTGCTCTACTTTCACTCGTAGCAATGATCACTTGTTGATCATACTCCCGTGATCGACTTGCTCTACTTAAAAATGCTCTAATACTAGCTTCACGGGCGCTTTGCTGACGGGGTTCATCTAACACAAGCAAGCCTAAATGATTGGTTTGGTGAGTTCTGGAAACCTCTAGCAAGCCTAATAAATAAGCCCAGAAGATTCTGATGTAGTCACTTGCAGAAAGATCAAACTGCAAATCAAACCCTTCGTATTCAGGAAAATAAGAATTGGAAGAAATTTTAATATCGGAAGAATTAAGGCTACTAAATCCATATTCTTGAAGTTGCTGCTGAAAAAGTTGCTCTAAATCTGTAAGCTTAGAATTGTCTTCCTCTGAAAGTATTCCTTTGGGTAAGTTGGTGAGGCTCGTTTGAACTTCATGCCATTCTTCTGAAAGAACTGAGAATCCCCCTAGTAATACGTCTACTTGATCTCGAATCAGCTTCATGTGTCTGATTCTCTCTGTAAGCCTAATCCGCTCTTCTATAGCTGAATAAGAAGGAGAATCATCTCGGGAGGTTAGAGTAGTTTTCAAAGATCTGATGTCCTCTCTTATTTCTGTTACATAGTAACTACTCAGGCTGGGGTAGGAGAGTTATAGGGTTTCCAGAGAACAATCCCATGAGGGCATCCAGAACGTTATGCCCCTGTTTGCGTAGAGTGGATAGGTAACCGCGAATACGGCAGAACAT